>JAWAXJ010000082.1:0-5164 GCA_038896955.1 Desulfurococcaceae archaeon | reverse complement strand
AAAACAAGTTAAAGTAGCTGCAGCTATTGTAATGCTCATACTAGCTACTCACATATACTTAACCAGGATCTAGCGCTGCGCAGATGTGACCAGCGAGTGATTGATGTAACTCTAGCCACCACTTAACCATACCACCTCTACTTGTTGAACGCGGGTTCATCATTACTTAAAACTTCCTTGCTTTAACCGTGATTACTGCTTCGCGAGCTTAAAGTCATCCTTTCTATAGGTGCATCTAGGAACTCGTTGAACAGTTGACGTGGAAGAAGGGTTGCTTCGAGGTTATAGATGAGCGTTATTCTAGAGACTGGCACTGATTATTCCTAGCATAACTAGAAGTGATCCCAGGAAAACCCTAGGAGATATCTTTTCGGATGCTATGATCCTCGTTGTAACCTGCGATAGAACAGGGGTTAAAGCAGTTGCTATTGCTGTTAATGATGGCCCTATTCTGTATATGGAGTATATGAATAAGACCATTCCAACACCCCATCCCAGAATACCCGTAATTGATGTAGCTATTAGAAGATCTCTGCTCAATCTGTGTGCTTCACGAAATAGAATGCTTAGAGGGATCATTACTAAGAACACTATTGCTAGTCTTATAATGCTCAGAGTTACCGGGTCTACGTAATCGCGTACTAGCCTGATGAGAACTGTAGCTAAACCCCAGTTAACACCAGCGAGAAGAGCGTAAGCTATACCCGTGATCCTGAACGTAAAGCTGTTTGAGGATACTGCAACCACCACACCTGTGAAAGCTAGTACACCACCAAGAATCATCCATGTTGTTGGATACTCTATGTGTAGTAGTAACGCAAAAAGCCCTGTGAAGAATATGTACGTATAGCTTAGTACAACGGCTAAAGAACCTCCTAGCTTCTGAATAGCTTTTACGTAGAAAGCATCGCCAATCGCGGGACCAGTTATTGCTGATAGTACGATCAGCAGTAGAACAGTCGTATTGTTTAGCGAGTTTGTATTATAAGCTACCGTTCCCAGGGTTAATCCAGCCGTTCTCAACAATGCAAGCACTACTAGTAGAAAGGAAGCTGCTAATAGTGCTCTAATAGAGGTGAATAGTAGAGGTGGTGAGTTCTTAGCCCACTTCGAGATAACAGCCGGGTTCAAGCTCCATAGAAGTGATGCAATCACAGGTACTGTAATATCTATCAACGGCAACCACCTTCTTCAAGGTTCGTGAACTACTTGGTAGAGCACTTAGCTAAGCACTCGAATAAGTGTTTACGAAGGGACTCTGCATCAGTGAAATCCCTCCAAGCTCTCAGTGCGCACATGTTTGGAAAAACTCGTGAAACCTGGTGCAAGAAGTCCTCTACATCATCAATGTAAATCACGCAGTATAAAGCCTCCCCCAGACCGTCCCTTAATAGCGTATTGTAGAGTTTTTGAGCCATGAGGTCTTTCCTGGGGTGATCCTCTATGACGTAGTAATCTAGCAGTTTTAAAAGGTCAATAGTCCTTAGTGCATCAACAGCTATACTTTCGTTGTTCCAGCTTATTACCGCTGTTACAGCTCCCTGATCGCGGGCCCATTTGATCAGCTCTACGATTTCTTTGTAAACATTCACTACTCTTCCCTTGGAGTCTCTGAAGGAGTACTCGTTGATCTTCTCGAAGGGTGGGTCAAGTCTAGAGATGTCTTTACAATCCCACAGTGTTCCATCCAAGTCTATGGCCAGCAACCATCTTTTCTTCATGGTGAATTCTTCCCGTTCATCAGCTACACAGAGAGAATAATACTGCAGGTATTTATAGTAGTTATAAAAACCCGTACTAACATCCATCAATAATCCAGAGGTGTAGTATTCGGTTATGACTTAACTACATAGAGTACCTGGAAACCTGGTTATCGAGAAAGCGGAGTTTAGAGACCTTGAAAGTCTCACTAGAATATACTCAGACTCCGCAGAAGCACTCGGTAAAGACGATATTGACTGGATAAGAGCTGTTCTTAAGTCTAACTCGAAAAGAATAATCGCTATTGTTGCAAAGTACAATGGAGCTGTTGTCGGGTTTGCTATTGCCTATAGAAATGGAAAACGTGCCTACATTGACAGCATTGCTGTGGACAAAAACTACCGAGGCATGGGCATAGGAAGAGCTATCCTAGAATACCTCGAGAAAATTTTCCTTGAAAAACGAGTAAAGTTGGTATTTCTAAGCGTAAAGAGCTGGAATGTGCGAGCACTCGACTTTTACCTCAGGAACGGATATGGCGTGAAGAGCGTTGTTTTGATCCTCCGTGCAAACCCAAGTGAGATCAGAGCTGAGCAACTAGATGACTACGTGATAGAGGTCGTAGAAGCTGGGCTTGTAAAATGGCGTAGGGTTAAACCAACCGTTCAATGGTGTAACCTAGTTGACAACGTGGATATGACTATATACAGGAAGCTCTATAAAACGGAAAAAGCGTTAATCACAAAGAAATCTGGAAAAACAAGAGCGATTGCTATTTACAGTATAAACGATGATTTAACCGTGGACAGTATATACCTGTCATCATACAACAACGACGAAGACCTCGTTGTTCTGCTCAACGCCTTAAAGCAAATCGCGCTTCACAGTAGAGCTAAGGCAGTTGAAATACCCGTAGACGCCACGAAGAAAAACCTAGTTAGAATCCTCGAGGAATGCGGTTTTAAAGTATCTGAAGCCGAATACCTGCTTTACAAAGATCTAAGCTCGTCTAAATAGCGTAGTACATGATCAAACTCTACGGAAAGCTCCAATCCCGGCTTCTTACAGTCCAACTGATCTAATAAGCTTACGTGGTCTTGGAGGCAGGGATCGAAGTTCTGCTTCTATTGAGAACTTAAATTGTGGAGTTCAACTAGATGATAAGTTTGCCTGTTTTCTTGTCAAAGACGAGTATCTTGTTGATGTTAACCTTGAGGTAGATTTCGTCTCCTGTTTGAAGTCCCATTGACGGTGGAGCTTTCACCTTAACTAGGTCTTCCCCTAATAGTACGTTTACTATGTTCTCAGAGCCTAGAGCTTCAATAACGTCAACCTTCACCTTCATAACACCCAGTGAAGTTTCAAACGGTGTTTTAGAGACTTCAATGTGCTCAGGTCGAATTCCAACCAGGACTTCCTTTGTTCCCTTATTTACTAAGACCTCGGCAAGATCCTGCGCCAGTGGTAGTTTAATCACATCGTAGCAATTAAGCTGGTATTTCGTTACGAATTTTTCCGCTTCAACTACAACTTCGTAGTTTTCTCGAAGTTCTTCTAGCTGACAGTTTATAATGTTCATTGGTGGTGAACCTATGAAGGTTGCAACGAAAGTATCTGATGGCCTATGATAAAGCTCGTCGGGTGTACCAATTTGTACGGCCTTCCCCTTGTTCATAACAGCGATTCTGTCGCTCATACTCATGGCTTCAACCTGATCGTGTGTAACGTATATCGTCGTAATACCGAGCGTCTTTTGTAGTTTTCTCAGTTCTCCTCTCATTAGAACTCTCAACTTAGCGTCGAGGTTACTCAGAGGCTCGTCTAAGAGCCATACTTTGGGTTTTCTTACAATAGCTCTTGCGAGCGCAACTCTCTGCTGTTGACCACCGCTAAGCTGTGAAGGCAGGCGATCTAGTAGGTCTTCTATCCCTAGAAGTTTGGCTACTTCAACTACTCTTTTTCTTATATCCTCAGCTGTTAACCCATACTGCTTCCTTCTCACTTCAAGCGGGAATGCAATGTTTTCGTAAACAGTCATATGTGGATAGAGTGCGTAGTTCTGAAATACCATTGCTACATCTCTATCTTTGGGATGAAGATGCGTGACTACTCTATCATCTATTAGAACATCCCCTTCATCCGGGAACTCGAGACCTGCTATTATTCTGAGAGTTGTTGTTTTACCACACCCCGATGGACCTAGTAGCGAAAAGAACTCGCCATCGTTTACTTTAAGACTCACATGGTCCACAGCTACGACTTTACCAAATCGCTTAGTAACACTTCTTAGCTCAACTTTTGCCATTAACTCTTACACCCCTAAAAGTTAGAATGGGGTAAAGGAACTAAAAACTAAAAACTAGCTACTCGATTATTAAACTACCTTCTGCGCTTTAACAGAACAAACACGATAGCTACTACTGCAGCAATCGCGATGATTGCAACTACAGGAATCCATGGATACTCAGGTGCTGGAGTTGTTACTGCTGGTGTGGTCAATGGAGTCTCAAGTGGTGTAGTTTGCGTTGGAGAGGGTGTTGTCAACGGGGTAAGAGGAGTTTCTATCGGTGTTGTTACAGGTTCATGAAGACCTACTCCTCGTACTCTTGCTAGTGTTCTAGTGGCTGGATCAAAGCTTCTCAGCATACTGTACTGGTCTTCTTTAGTAGGCGCAAGCAAGTCCATTACGTACGGAAGAACATCCTGAAGAATCGCCATAGCGTACTCCGTTGGAACATAGATGTTCCATTCACCCTTGGATGGTGAAAACGGCCTAATTCTGTTAACACCATAACCATCGTGACTCGTAACTGCAACTACGAATATCCATTTATCCACGTTGTCAACATCGTACATGACTGTTTTAGAAACCTCTACTATTATAGCGTTCTCCGCGTGATCTGCGTAAGCTCTTAGTAAGCCGTTTTGAACTAGAGGCTCGTCTCTATCATAGTAGTAAAGTGCTGTTCTTTCACCTCTGGGAAGCGGATCTGTTCCCCAGCCAGGTGCAACAAGTAGAGCCATGTGCCAGCCGTGTTCTACAATGATGTTTAATGCTATAGCTTCGTATTTTCCTTCGGTTTGCAGAGTTGTTTTAATGTAAATGTGTATTTGCTGCATACTCCAACCGTTCGGTCCACTCCAGGGGTTTCCACCTAGTGTTACGAAGTACGTAATGAAGATGAGCCTATCACCAGCGTCTATTACCACAAACCTTGTTAGATCAAACACACCTCTAGCGAATACAGGGTTCAAGGGATACTCGAAGCCTCCTGGACCATCATCATCACCTACTGGGTCCTTAACATCTATGATCACTCTACCCATTAGCAGTGGTGAAGGTATCGGTATGTATAGCTGGTAAGCCATGTCGTACCTCGAAGACCACTCGTAGAGTTCATCGTTAACGTAAACAGCTATTGCGAAGTAGGCTGGTTGACCCATTGCTAAATCCAGTTCTAGT
>JAWAXJ010000081.1:0-5206 GCA_038896955.1 Desulfurococcaceae archaeon | reverse complement strand
AAGAGAGCTTGTGAAGGGTATAACGTTTCGGTGATTTGCTGGAGAGAACCAAACGCGGGGTTTTTAACAGAGATCGATAAAATGGAGATACTGAGCTATCCTTATGGCTTTACTTTCAGATCATCGCTTAAACACCCGGTTGATAATACAAGGTTACTCCATTAATTAGGAAGGCGCGTGCTGATGTATATAATCTCTATTGTTGAAACATACCTTGCACAGTGTATTATGCCTGATAGAAAGCACGTGATATGGATCCAGGGTCCTTCGCGAAAAGGCGCAAACATGTCTAAGCGCGTACTGGATAAAATCAGTATAATAGCTTTTACGGGCACGGTTGGATCTGGCAAGTCAACTCAGATGAAGATACTAGCTTCGAACTTGAAGCGTAAGGAAACTAAGGTTAAGCTATCTTTTCTGAAGACAGGACATATTATCGCTTACTTCTTAACCATCATTTTAGCTAAGATGCTTATTGGTAAGAGAGATGATGTATCTCCGATAAGGGCTTTAATCGAAGAGAAACCGCACATCTTCAGGAGAGTTTTTAAGCTATGGCTAGGCCTAGATATAATTAGCATTTCGTTAAAGTTCTTATTTGGCATATATCTTCCTCTAAAGCTCGGCTATACTATACTAGTCGAAGAGTACATTCCAGCCACGATCTCCGACTACCTCTATTTAAGCAAGGTTACTGGGTTTACACTTAAACCAAGTTCTTTTGCTATAACTTTCCTGCAAAAACTAATGTACTTAGGTCCTGCACAGATGATATTCCTGGACGCTGAGGACATCGAGTTGAAACATCGCTGGATTCGAAGAAAGAGTTTCATTGAGAGAGATGACTACCTCAAATTTCAACGCACAATACTTTTATTGATCTCAAAAAGACTTTCGCTCAATAAACTACTATATATAAATACGTCTAGGCAGAGCGTGAAAGAGACGAATCAGCAAATAATGAAGCAACTAATCGAGTCAAATAGTGGATAGCTTACTAGATCTAGTTCGAGAAATCTTATCGAAGCACGTAGGTCTTAGTACAATAGCTCAAGAGCTAATTGTGCTTAGACAAAGTAATAATTAAGCGGCTAATGTGCATCTTTCAAGATATATACTATATAACTTGCCTTAAAGATTTCCTAAAGGGGTGGTATTGAATTTAGCATCAGACTCATGTTACGGATCTGGTATTCTGAAAAGTAGGGGCGCTGTTAAAGCTGTCATAAGTGTAACATAGAAAGTAACGCCCTTCGACGTGAGGGAGCCATCTTTTGGGTTGATCATGTGTGCGTAGACGCTATTCATTTGCCTTTTAGAGAGTGATGTTTTGACACAGCAGTTTCCATAGAGACGTTAAAGCATATAAAAAATTGGAGGCTTTTTCCTTAAATACCAGATATGTCTTAGAAAGGAAAGGCTGATTTTGAGCACTATAAATTTTATTTCACCGATTTTGCTAAAGCCTCTAAATCCCTACCATGTGAAGGATATTATCTGAGCACATCGCCTACATCTGCCGATTCGTGTGTAATGATATGAACGTTGATCGAAATATAGCATCACGTCTCACGTGACCCCAAGATTGGGCTTCTTGCTGATGAGTAGTGTCCTCTTCTACAGAAAGGGCGTTTTGTGAGAAATTATGAGTGGAGAGTACTGAGCAATTTGGGACTGTATGTTAAAGGTGGGGAACGGTTATTAAGGCAAGTTTCAGCGTAACTACTACTGTAAGGTACTGTGTTAGGTGTTTAGTAAGGAGACGAACAGCCCGCAATATGAGGATTGCATATAGGTCTCTGGAAATAGTGTGAGCCGAGATCGCATGCAATGAAGGCGATAGGTACGACTGTGAGAGGAGGTGGTGAATTGTTGTGAGGAATACCCATCGAGCATTCACAATCTATCTCATTGGACCAGATGGCTCTGGTAAAAGCACGCTTGCTAGGCTTCTAAGGAGCTACTTGTATTCGCGTGGTGTTTATGCTCATGTTTCATGGTTTAGGGGTTCCCACCTACTTGCTTCAGTTCTTGCAAGGTTTCTCTCGCGATTCGCGTCGTTTAGGGGATACGGAAACCCCTATTATGGGATCAGTATACCTAAAAAGCTTAGACCCTTATGGGTCCTCGTAGAGTTCTTCTCGCTTTTACCCTACTATCTTCTAAGAAGGTTTCTTTCACTGTTTCAACCGGTGATCGGTGATCGTGGCTTACTGGACTTCATAGTGTGGATTATTGTAACTCTAGATTACCCCGGGTTCCTCGGTACTTTCACTGGAAGATTTCTCGCTAAATTGGCGGTAAAGGAGAAGAACATCTACGTTAAAGCTGATCTCGTTACACTACGTAAACGCGTAGTTGATATACCATCGTTTTTCCTAGTGAAGGAAATTGCATGCTACAATGTTCTAGCTAAGTACTACGCAGAATGCACTATTGATACAACTAGTAAAACTCCATTGGAGTCTCTTGGTGAACTAGTGGAATGCTTACAAAGACCTTAAAACTCGTGGAGAGCATAAACTCAGGTAGCATTGCAAACGACAATATGGAGGATCTTATTGAACTAGCTAAGCTAAACAAGGTTCTACTTGGCTTCCTAAGAAGAGTAGGCTACGAGGGTTATCTCAGGAGCGCGGAGGAAGCTCTCTACAAGCAGTACATGAGTGAAGTCGCTAAAGTAGCTAGGGCTTTACAAGGCTTAAATTATGCACTCTACAAGTTCAGGAAGCCTGTGGAGCACGTCTCAGTTGACATAGATATACTTATTCACAATAAGCATTTAAGAGAAGCTGTGAGAAGACTCAAGAAGGATGGTTTTAGAGTAGAGATTCTAGAGCCCTACACTGTAACCATGGTTAAGGGTAGAATAATAGTGGACTTGTACACTCATCCATCCTTCGCGTGGATTATTTACCTAGATGGTGAACGCTTGCTGGAGGAGGTTGAAACTATCGAGATAGGTCCCGTGGATGTGGAGGTGAGGGTGCTGAGTAGGGAGGCTGAAGCTGTAGCTACGGTTGCTCACGCTGTGTATAAGGAGCATGTGTACCTTTTATCAGACTACTACGTGGTAAGAGAGTGGTTTAACAGAAGAGCTTTGAACCTAGCGAGAGAACTGAGAGCGGAGGATGCTGTGGAGGTTGCTCTACTGGTTAACGAGCGGATAGAGAAGGGTTTACTGGAGACACCAGTAAAGCTTACACTAGCACAGCTAGCTGTAGTTCTAGCAAAGAAGTTCATGGAGGACCCCGTTTTCAGAGCAACAACGGTAAACATACCGAGACTTGCAGTGAGAAGGAGAACAGTGCAACAGCTGTTCTGGAGAATCAAGAGAAAAACCTACTGATGACTTCTCGGTGAAATATGGATATAGCGTTCGCGGGTTCCCTGCGAAGAGATACCAGCGTAAAATACGCATACGAACACTATAGTTAAGCGTGGTTAACTACTGTTTAAACCCGTGGACAGTGCTCAACTAGATTTTGATGCTGGGTAATTGATTGTTTCTCGGGAATCCTTAACGGTGGGATCAGGGGAAACCGGGTTGAGTAGCTCAGTGTAGTTCAATGCACGGTTTCACCGCGTAGGAACACTACATGTTGGCTGAGAACACTTGTTCAACCAGGGTTCAACCCAAGACTCTTGCACCCGGGTCACCGGTACAGGGTTTAAACCACGGTGTACATGGATACTATTGAAGTGGTAGTATGCCTGTGAGAAGCGAAGTACGTGTCATTCTAGAGATCCTTGGGAGGTTGGCTAGAGAGATCAACGCTACGGTTTACCTGTTTGGAAGCTACGCTAGAGGTGATCACACGCTTGAAAGCGATGTTGACATAGTAGTTGTATGCGAATGCTTCAAGGATATGAACTACCCGGATAGAGTCGCGTTCGTGAGAACAAAACTACCACTCGACATCGGATTCGACATAGTAGCTTTAACACCAGAGGAGTTCAAGAGAAGATGTAACAAAGCATTCTTCAAAAACATATCAAAGTACTGGATAGAGATAAAACCATAATTCACAGCAATCACCAGCACACAACCACTCTATCAACTTCAACCCACGTTACTCAAGTAACTTTCAATTCTTTGTATTGTATTCAGAGAAGCTTCAGACGTTTATGTTTCAGCTTCACTGCATGGCTTTCAATTCTTTGTATTGTGCTCAAAACGTGAGCTGATTGGTTTCTTCAACTTGATCTATGTTGGGAAGGTTTTTAAGTTTTCGCTTGATCAAGCCCGTGGTAAACTCCATGGTGTTCATGGGTGTTCAAATCCCCGGTGGAGATGAACGGTGTAAAATAGCGCCGTGAACTACCATGTGGAGCTGTTTTCGCGTGTCTGGATAAGTATTCAACCTTGGATTTAGCATGGTGTTCTTGGCACCTTGGTGCGAGTTGAGAGAGGTGGATGTATTGTTCTTTAGATTAGCTGAAGATGCCTAATTGAGTCAAGTAATGGTTTACTACGTACTGCATCACGGTTGTTCACAGCGCTCGATCACATCCAGTAGTTAGTTCTGCATGCTAATCTACTACTTCAGTTAACTCCATGTCAAAGCACAAAAATAAACTCCTGTTCACAGCGGGATTAAGAAGAACTGAAGAGAGAGTTAAGCATTAATGTACTCTCACCAGGTTGCATTTGCAAAGGATAAGGTTCTCTTGTAGGGTAAACCTTATATTGGTTTAACTACTGTGTCTACCTATGGATAGACCCTATTATGAGGAGAACAATTGAGAAAGAGGTTAAGAAGCGAATGCTCAAAGAACTCGAGAAGGAGTCCAGAGAGCTCTCTAAAGAGCTATCTCGCGTATCAGATGAAGAAGTCGTTGAGTTAATAAGAGAGGATAGAGAAGGTAGATAGTATTGTTTCTCTATGATGCAAGTGCAATAATTAGTCTTGAAAAAGAGGTGAACTAAGAGTTTTTCTAGGAGGGCATACACTAGATCTTGCTATTTACGAGGTTGCTAATGCTGTTTGGAAAGAATGTTATCTACTGGGGAAGATAAAGATCGAAACAGCCTATAAAGTAATCGAGCTGATCTCCGGGATCTTCAATGTACTAAACCTTCACTCGGTAAAAGGCTTCGAGAAGGAGGTTATGGATATAGCTGTAAAAGAAGGAGTAACCTTCTACGATGCATCCTACATGTACATAGCAATGAGAAATAAGCTAACACTAGTAACCGATGATA
>JAWAXJ010000080.1:0-5226 GCA_038896955.1 Desulfurococcaceae archaeon | reverse complement strand
TATATTGGGATATAAGGGAAATATGTAAAAGGTGTTATAAGGATATATATGTATATTATTAATGTAGAAAAGGTTTAAATAGGGGTTATATGAGTATTATTTATGATTATTATGGGTGGGGAGAAAACTGCTTTTCTCTCGGCTCCTGAGAGAAAAGCTTTGAATAAGTTGGTTTCTGTTTTTCCTTTTGACGGCGACATTCACGGTTCGCTGAGTTTACTTAAGTGTATTTCCGTTTTGAAAGTTGAGTTTGTACTCGGTTTCAAGGCGCCGTCTTGGCGCCTACTGAGGGTTAGGGAGAACGCGCTAAAGGAACTTGTCGGGTTCTTTGACGCAGTGGAAATAGAGCCAGTGGAGGTGGAAGGCAGTAAACCCCTGCTAAAGGTCTCAGCCGACCTTTGGCTTTAACCTCCCAAAGCCCGAAAAGGGCGGGAAGGTGAGAATGAATGTTGGCGTGTAAACACTTCGAGCTGTTTGAGCTGCCTACTGACATAGTGCAGGCAGAGAACCCGTGGAATGCATGGGTGATCGCCTATAAGAACGGAAAAGTGTACCACAGTACTTTTAGTGCAGGACTCTATTGGAATTTTATGTTGCACCTTCTCAACAGTAAAAAGTGCAGGAAAGAAGTGGGAATAAGGAAAAGTCAAGTTAAAAGGATTCTGAGGAGAGTAGAAAAAGCGTGGAGAGAGAGAACTGAAGACTGCTGAAACTTTATTTTTTGTTTTTTAAAAACCTCCCAAAGCCCCGGCTAAGAACGGGGCGGGAAGGTGAGAAAGTGTCTGAACTTATGAAAGTCTTGGAGATGTTGAAAAGTGCAGGGTTAGTGGCGGTGCTTCCAGAGAGGTTGGAGGAAAAGAAACGGGAAAGGGAGTCTCTAATAAAAGAGATCGAAGAGTTAGAGAGGACTTTGAAAGAGAAAAGAGAAAAGCTGGCTTCGTTGGAAACAGTTCTAGTTGCTTTCGGAGCTATTGAAGCACCACCCAAACCGGCTGCCCCAGTCGCGGTTGGCAGGGGCGAAAAGAGAAAGGTGTTAGCAGAGTTTCTCAGAAAACAGCCGATTGGTACGGAGCTTAAACCGAAGACCATAAAGGAGAGTACGGGGATTTACAGCGGTTATCTTGGTAATTTACTCAGTGAGTTTGTGTCTTCGGGTGTACTGGAGAAAACTGCAGTGGGGACGTATAAGTTGGTGCGGTATCCGTAACTTCCACTTTCTTTTTTTCTTTTTTTTTGTCGGCCCAAAGCTCGCGAGGATCTCCTCGCGGGCGGGCCACGACGGCCCGACAGGAGGTTAACCTCCTGTCTATGCAACTTTGAAGGTGAGAGAATGGGTGAGTTACCAAAACCCTCAGAATATGTAATTGAGGTTCGTCACAAGGGCAGTGTGGTAGCAACCTTCAGCTTCTCCCCAGAGGGAGAAGCGAACCTTCTGAGGAGGGAGGAAGTGGAGAAAATAAGCGAGAATCTGCGCTGGCTCGTTACTCTTGTGGACAGCGAGCGCGATGTGTATGTTGACGTGAGTAAGGTGAAAGACAACACGGACGAGTATATCGACTGGTTGCTGGACGAGATACATCGGCTTAGGGAAGAACTCGGCTACGAAGACGACGACCCGTAAGCTTCCTTCTTCTTTTTTCTTCTTTCTTCTTCGGTTCAACTTCAACGCGTGCTGTTCTTTACTCCTAAAGCCGCGTAGGGTAAACCTGCGCGGCGGGAGGATGAAAAATATGGTAGTAGATGTTCCGGTAGAAATTAAGTGGTGCAAAAAACATGAACGCTGGGAGTGGAAAGACCCCGTTAATCGGTGGGGCGGGGTCGCGTATGAACTGGAGAGCCTAAAGCGGACTCTAGCGCGGTTGTACAAGTGCCCTAACTGCGCTTCTGACGGTGCCGCATGGCCCTACCATATTAATTATGTGGAGTTCGAGGGAAAGCTGATGGACTTCGGAGACTTTATATCGGAGGCGTAAAAGGTGAAAAGGATCATTTTAAACCTGACACAACACCTAGCCACTCCGGAGCAACTTCAAGCTGGAGTAGTAGAGCCTTCGCCACAACTGAAAGCGAAAATACAAAGAATGTTAACTTTCGACGAGCTACCGTCATACGGCGAAGTGAAAAAGCGAGCTGAAGAACTTGTCTCAATAATAGATGATTACTTAGAGGACTTAGAAGCTAGAGGTGTAATTTCTACTCTCCCTTCAGGAGAGGCGAACTTTGAGGTTTACGGTGTCTTGATTGGAGGGGCGCCTTACCTTATGGCTCCCTTGGAGGAGGAGCTTAAGAAGTCGGGGTTTAAGCCGTTGTACGCCTTCTCAAAGCGTACGGTGGAGGAAGTACTAAGGCCGGATGGGACTGTTGAAAAGAAGGCGGTATTTAAGCACGCTGGTTTCGTAGAGGTGGAGTGAGTGGAAGAAGAGGAGTTGGACGTTTTGAACAGGATTGCGGGGTTCAGGGAGGATTACGATATTTACGGCTTGGTGGAGAAGATGAAGCTTGTGAGGGGGGTGCTGGAGGTTGATGTTGTTTGCGAGTTTAAGTGGTTCAAGAAGGAGATGAGTACACAGGTCTTTGCACGGGAACTGGTGGAGTTGATGGAAAGGTTTGACGATTTGGAGATTGAAGTTGATAGAGACGTGGAGGGGAGACAGTATTTGAAGTTCAAGCTTTTCGTGTGGCTCCCAGAGCTGCGGAGTAAAATATCCGCAGCGGGAGGTGGTGCGTATGTCGGCAGTAGAAAGGTTCAGGCTTTCGGTACTATCTGAGGCGTTGAGGTTGAGGGAAGTTGTGAAGGGAGAGAAGAGGTTGGAGGTTGAGGTTGAAGCGCTTATTCACGAACTGGACGCTACTCCGTTTGACGTACATAGGTTGTACAGGGTGATGCGAAGATTGCACGCTTTGAGCAGTGAACTGCGTGGGAAAATAGAGGTGAAGGTGCCGAGCTTCGAGGAGGTAAGGGAAGTAGCCATGAGCATTATAAGAGGAGGGAGTAAATGAAGACCATGTTTAGAACCGGCGCGTTGGCGTTTGAGGACGGAGAAACGGGGTTCGACGTGTACTTGTTCGGCGACGACGGCAACTACCTGAGGGCTTGGTTCAGCGGGTACGAAGCTTTCGACGTCTTGAGGGCGCTGTGCGAAGTCATCCTCCCTCTCGTGAGGAGAAAGATCGAAAGCTTGAAGAAGAGAATTAAGGACTTGCAGAAGAACTTAGAACTTTACAAACAGCGCGGCCGGGACACTAAGGAGGTGGAGGCGAAGCTAAACGAGGCGAACTCTGAACTGGAGGTGATCTCGGACATCCTGTTGAGCTTGGGATCCCTTGAAAGGCGGCTTGAAAGGTTGTTCAAGGAAGGTGAAGTGAGTGAAGTGTAAATACTGCGGATACGAGTGGAAGCAGCGTATTCCGAACCCGAAAAAATGCCCGAGGTGTCAACGTTGGTTGCCGGAGTGGAAGCGTTAAGCCTCCTGACTTTTTTTTCTTTTCACCCCCTAGAGCCGCAGTAATGCGGCGGGGAGGTGAAAGAAATGGAAAAACTTGAAAAACTTAAGGAGGAGTTGATTAAGGAGTTTGAGAAAAGGAGCAAGGTGCTTTCGGATGCATTTAGGTACAGGCTGGAGAGCTTCAAGGATGAGGTGATGAGGGAAATAGACAGCAGGATAGAGGTTATGAAGCAGTTACCGGTGAACCCGATGGACTACGACTACGTTGAGTTGCTCGAGGTTGAACAGCAGTATGCAACGGATACTCTGAGGTTGAAACACCACATACCGGAGGGGAAGTGGAAGTTTATAGTGCTGGGGGTGAGGAAAGGTGAAAGTAAGACAGGTTAGCCTGTCTTTTGACGGCTTCTATATAGACGGTGAGCCGTACGGTGTTCTGTACGGTGATGAGGAGCCGCCAGAGTTCGAGGCAGATGCTTTGAGGATAAGGGTTCCCCTCGTGAGCAGTAAGGAGCAACTGGAGGATGTGATATACTGTATGCAGTGGTTGAAGAGGAAGTGGAAGAAATGAAGACTGTAAGGTTCGTGGAAAGGGTGGTGGACGGGAGGGTTGAGAGTTATCCATACGTGTCGGTGGAGCCTTTTCCGAGTAAGGAGGAGTTAGAGGTGCTGGTTAGGGAAGGGGCGGTGAGGAAGGTTTACGTTACAGATGCTAGGGAAACGGTGTGGGTTTTCGATGAGAAAAAGGCGACAGAGGTTTTTAGGAGGATGGGGTACGAGGTTGTTCCTTTGATAGAGAGCAAGAAGAGGTATGAGATGGAGATTTTGGCTGAAAGGGCGGCTTGGCCAGAGACTTACGTCTCCGGTTTAGACTTCTGGCCTGAGGCTAGAGGTGGAGTTCTTGAACGCTATTTGACGGACGAAAACCTCTTGGCTGAGGGAGAGAAAGAAGTGGAGTTGAAGGGGGAGTACGGGGTTACGCTTAAGTCAAAGGCAAAGGTGAAACTGGTAGAGGCTAAAGAGTACAGCAGGATTTTCGAGGAAAAGCCGGTTGTTAGGAAGGGGTTTTACGTGGTCGTGGAGGTTGCGGGTAAGAGGTTCTTTGCGCCGGTGGGTGGGAGAAGGTGAAGGTTAAGGTGGTTAAAGGAGGAAAGTGCGGGTGTTGTCTGTGGCACTCGGAGAGGAGGTATGTTTTTGGGTTGGTCGGTGAAGAGGATGCTTTGTGTGCTGAGTGTATGCTGGAAGTGATTGGGGAGGTTGAAGGGGATGAGGGTTGAGTGTCCCGTTTGTAAAAAGGTCTTTACGGATTATTCGGAGCACAGGGTGGCTTTGAGGTTGAGGTATCATCTACTGGAGAAGCATAGGGAGGAGGTGGAAAAATGGAGGAAGGTTCTTGGTTAGAGGAAATGCTTTTGGAGAGGCTTTCTGAACTGACGGATAAAACGGTGATGGGCGCGGTTGAGGAAGGGAAGGTGAGGTTTGTGTTCTGGGATGAGGACGAAATCCCGTTTGTGGAGTGGGAGAAGGTTGAGAAGATTAGGGAGTTGATCGGGAAACCGGTGATATGTGCTTCGGGGTGGTTCATGGTTTACGAGGTGGAGGAACCGGTCTGGTTGAGCGTTATGGAAGAGCTGTCGGAGATGGTGTCTGAAAGTTTCTCGGTTGTAGGAGCGGTTGAGGAGAGAAAAATGATGTTTGTGCTCTGGTTCGAGGAGCTTGGCTGGCCTTCCCTTGCGGTAACAGGGGGATACGTGAAACGGATTGCGGAGAAAGCAGGTTC
>JAWAXJ010000079.1:0-5244 GCA_038896955.1 Desulfurococcaceae archaeon | reverse complement strand
GTAGGCTGGTGACCGCGTGCTTTTACGGTTTTATCTCTACCCAGTGCTTTGATACGTCTCTGAAGAACGCCTTGCTCGATCTACTCTTGAACTCCTCCGGTGTTAAGGCTACTATGTCGAACCCGATGTCGGGTGGTAGTCTCGTTCTTACGAACGCAACTCTATCCGGGTAGTTCATGCTCTTGAAGCACTCGCATACAACTACTATGTCAACATCGCTTTCAAGCGTGTGATCACCTCTAGCGTAGCTTCCAAACAGGTAAACCGTGGCGTCGATCTCTCTAGCCAGCCTCCCGAGGATCTCTACGATGTCACGTACTTCGCTTCTTACAGGCATACTACCACTTCAATAGTATTCATGTATACTATGGTTTTAACCTTGTACTGGTGACCCGGGAGCAAGAGTCTCGGGTTGAATCCTAGTTGAACAAGTGTTCTCGGTCAACACGTAGTGTTCCAACGCGGTGAAACCGTGCATTGAACCACACTGAGCTACTCAACCCGGTTTCCCCTGATCCCACCGTTAAGGATTCCCGAGGAACACTCAATTACCCAGCATCAAAGTCGAGTTGAGCACTGTCCACGGGTTTAAACAGTAGTTAACCACGCTTAACTGTAGTGTTCGTATGCGTATTCTACGCTGGTATCTCTTCGCAGGGAACTCGCGAACGCTGTATCCATATTTCACCGAGAAGTCATCAGTAGGTTTTTCTCTTGATTCTCCAGATCAGCTGCTGTAATGTTCTCCTTTTCATCGCAAGTCTCGGTATGTTTACTGTTGTTGCTCTGAAAACAGGGTCCTCCATGAACTTCTTTGCCAGAACTACAGCTAGCTGTGCTAGTGTAAGCTTTACCGGTGTCTCCAGTAAACCCTTCTCTATCCACTCGTTAAGCCATAGAGCAACTTTCACAGCATCCTCTACCCCTAGTTCTCTTGCTAGGTTCAAAGCTCTTCTGTTAAACCACTCTCTTACCACGTAGTAGTCTGATAGAAGATACACATGCTCCTTGTACACAGCGTGAGCAACCGTGGCTACAGCTTCAGCCTCCCTGCTCAGCGCCCTCGCCTCCACACCCACGGGATCTATCTCGATAGTTTCCACCTCCTCCAGCAAGCGTTCACCATCTAGGTAAATAATCCACGCAAAGGATGGATGAGTGTACAAGTCCACTATTGTTCCACCCCTAACCATGGTTACAGTGTAGGGCTCTAGAACCTCTACTCTAAAACCAGCTTCCCTGAGTCTTCTCACAGCTTCCCTTAAATGCCTATTGTGAATAAGTACGTCTATGTCAACCGAGACGTGCTCCACGGGCTTCCTAAACTTAAACAAAGCGTAATCTAGACCATCCATCGCTTTTGAAACTTTAGCGACATCACTCATATACCACCTGTAGCGGTTTTCTTCAAGAACCCTCAATGAACCATCGTAACCTATCCTCCTCAAGAACCCCAGTAAAACCTTGTTAAGTTTAGCAAGTTCGACTAGCTTATCAATATGTAATCCAGATATCCTGCCTAAATCCATACTTTTTATAAGATTCAGGGTTCCCATAAGCATCTAACTGTTAGTATGCTTTTTCCATTACTATCTCACAGAGTTGATCGTTGACACAGGTCCTTACTTATTTTTATTTTTACGATGATACTTCGATACATTCATTTTTGCTACTCTCAAAAGTTTACGTCTCTCAAGGATATTCTCGGTGTTCTAGATATTTTACTACCATCTTTCAACCTTTTTTATGCCAGAATCACTCTCTTTCTTTGATACGATTACTATGTGCATTCTTAGGCTTGGCATCAGTTTTACAATAGGATATGCTATAACCCTAAGGATATTGAGTCGTGTCGGTCTTCTAATGGTTATTTTAAACATTTTCCAGTAGCTATTGAGGTTTAGATACTCCTCTGGTGATGCGTTTATAAAAGATAAATCATTAACTTCAGTATAGTAGCTTTTTAGGATCCTTAGACCGTGTTCAATAAGGAGCTTCTCAACTTCACTTTTTGTGTACTCGTGAACATGTGACCTATATTGAGGTTGTTTTCCAACCAACAACTTTATTCTTCGAAATAGTGACGCTATATTCGGTGTTGTTGTTATGAATATGCCTCCGTATTTCAGAACACGTTTACTTCAACTAACAGATGACTTATATAGTATGGATTTAGATGCTCCATTACTTCTGAAAGAACAACGCAGTCAGCAGATCCACTTGGTATATTTAAGCTATCTCGCTCTAGATCGCATTTAAAAACTTCGACGTTGAACGCTTCAGCAATATTCAAGTATTGCCACGGATCGTAGTCGCATGCGATGACTTCATAACCCATTAACTTAAGTGCGCAACTTATTATGAACGGTGAAGCGCCTAGGTCTACAACAGTTCCACCCTTCCGACAATACTCCTGTGTAAGCTGAAGTACCAAAAGTCTTCTATTAAATTCAAGGTAGAAGCTATGTCTTACTTTCTCGTCACCATAGCTTTCAATCACACCTTTTATGTTAAGGAGAGCCTCTCTAGCTTTCATAGATTGGTTTCCCTTACTAGTACACAGAAATCATCTTATTACGCGTCCTAGGATATATCTCGTTCTTCCAGAGATCTTTATTCTCCTTGCAGATACTGGTATTGCGATTTTATAGTTGTAATAAATTGACTGAGGTCCAAATCTTTCATCATATATTCTTCTGCCGAAATCAAAATCCTCTCCAAACTTTAAGTTTGGATTAAAATTTACGATATCACGCACTTCTCTTCGAAAGGCGATAAAGTGCCCAGTAGTTTTCCAAAGCTCTCTCCAATACCTATCGTACAGAAACGCTACTAAGTTATCTATGAAGCCTGAATCCACATATATTGTCCTAAATGCAATAAGAGCACGTTAGTACGTTTTTCAAACACGCTAACAGTGTAATCAATTATGTATGGGGGGAAGATAGCGTCAGCATCTGTTCTAATGATTATATCACCTCTTGCCTTATTTACGGCTACGAAAGATGCATAGCCTACTCCCGGTTTATCGATTTCAATAACATAAGCTCCGAGGGAACGCGCAATCTCGGGAGTACCATCACTCGACATGTAATCTGCCACTAGAATCTCAAGATTTCTATAGGTAGAGAGCTTAAGGGATTTCAATAAAATCGGAATTCTGTTAGCCTCGTTTCTGGTAGGTACTACTATGCTTACCAAGGGCTTTCTCTCTTGAGAGGACCTTCCTTCTCGAATGCTTAAAGCTAGCACTAAGTGATTTAATATTTTTCCTATAGCGATTAAACATTTCATCAATATCATTGAAAAATTCGAAAACTCAGTACCAGCTTGGATAAATCAAGCAATCTTCTGACGTAATAAGCTTTCATTTTTAACCACTCGGATTTCAACTTACTCTTTTATTACATTGAATTGTTCATATCGTTATAAATTATGTAACTGTCTCTTTCTCCAATTTTATATTGCCATGCTAGATCTACGCCTTCTTTAGTATCGTGCATACATCTTAGTAGTTCACGAAGGGATTCCTTAGGAGTCCTATTTGTTGTATTAATAACGCATTCTGCGTAGTACTTAGCTAGAACATTGTAGCACGCAATCTCCTTCACCAAGAAGGATGGCGGTATATCAGCTACACGTCTAAGTAGAGTAGCAGGATCAGCCTTAACGTGGACGTTCTTTTCCTTTACCGCTAACCTAGCGAGAAATCTTCCAATAAGACTGCTGAGGAACCTAGGGTAATCGAGAGTTACAATAATCCATACCACGAAGTCCAGCAAGCCGCGGTCACCGATCACCGGGTGAAATAGTGAGAGAAACCTCCTAAGAAGATAGTGTGGTAAAAGCGAGGAAAACTCTACCAAAACCCACAGAGGTCTGAGCTTCGAGGGTACAATGATCCCATAGTATGGGTTTCTATACCCCTTAAGCGATGTAAAGTGAGAGAGAAACCTTGCGAGAACCGAAGCAAACAGGTGAGAACCCCTAAACCATGAAACACGAGCGTAAACACCCTGCGAATACAGGTAACCCCTTAGAAGCCTTGCCAGAGTACTTTTACCAGAACCATCTGGTCCAAAGAGGCAGATTGTGAATGCTCGATGTGTATTTCTCACAACAATTCACCACCCCCTCTTACAGTCATACATATCGCCTTCATCGCATGTGACCTCAGCTCATACCATTTCCAGGTCCTACAAGCGATCCTCATATTGCGGGCTGTTCATCTCCTTACTAAACACTTAACACAGTACCTTATAGTGGTAGTTGTGCCGAAACCGCCTTAACAATCGCTCTCCACCTTTAATATCCGGTCTCGCTTTGCTCAACACTTTTCAGCCATCATTTCTCCCAACACGCCTCCCTTCTATCGAAGGGGGTCGCTCAGCATCAGCTAGAAGCTCGATCTTGGGGGGTCGTGAGGATCGCGAAGCTATATCTCGACTAACGTGCAGTCCACTGCTCATGAGTCGAGAGATGCGACTACGTATTAAGCCGTTTCCCGCCCTAGGTCTCTGTAGGTTTTCCTTAGGCGAGTTGCACCTCTGCTCCACGCTTAACCGTGGCTACCAGCCATTTCATGTGGAGATCTTGGACGCTCTTCAAGCCCAATAGCATGGGAATATCATCTAACTCTAGAGTTGTTACCCCGAGGACAGCCGCATCTCCTTCTTCAGCAAATACGACTGGAACATGCCTCCTCTCTCCCATAAGTTCGACAAGAGCTTCGCCAACAGCTCTCTCAATCTCCTTTCCCTCAAAAGTCCTATACCTTCCTACTCGTAGTGGTTTTATATTGAGCGCCTCCAGTTTCTTCCTAGGAATGCTCGTATGAAGTGCACCGCTATCTACCATGAGCTCAACCTCTTCAAACCTTGATGGGTCCATCGGGCTAAAGACTTTGATTTTTACGTGGGTGAAGCCCACCTCCGTACCCTCGTTTAAAGCCTTCAAATCTTTCTACGCTATTGGCTAACTTAAGCCTATACTTGTATTCCAAAGGATTTCCAAGGTCTACTTCCAATTTGGATGGTGCAATGCTTGGCGGCATGATCCGGCTGCAACCTCCCGCTATGAGAGCGTTGAGGATAGTGAGGCTTGATATGTTCTTAGCAAGATCTTGAATGAACACTACGAGGACCGTTGTGTCTCTATTCACAGCCTCTATAAAGGCTCTCAGCCCTCATAGGCTTTAGAGTAAGTCTTCACAGGGTCACCGTCAAAATGATCTTTTAAAAGGAG
>JAWAXJ010000078.1:0-5258 GCA_038896955.1 Desulfurococcaceae archaeon | reverse complement strand
GACAACCACTAGGGAGTGGAAGCGCGTTCTTGTTTTCGAGTAGAACTACCCCTTCTACAGCAGCTTCGTAGGCTACTTTCGCGTGTTCATCTAGATTCAGCTTATTTGACGGAGTGTACGCTTTGAACTTCAAGCTCCTTAGCACGAGCTCAAGTACTCTTTTAGCTCGGATGTTGACTACTTCTTCACTTATAAGGCCCTCTTCGTAGGCTTTAATCAGCTTACTCAGTATTTCATCACTTCCAGGCATTATCAAGTCCACTCCTGAGTTCACTTGCTCCACCGGGTTATCGCCTGCCCCCCAGTCTGTCATTACTAGACCTTCGAACCCCCATTCCTCACGTAGTACCCTGGTTAACAACCACAGGTTCTGAGTGCAGTACTTGCCATTGATCTTGTTGTACGCCGCCATCACAGCCCAGGGTTTAGCCTTCCTGATTGCCAGCTCAAAGGGCCTCATGTAGATCTCTCTCAGAGCTCTCTCTGAAACAACCACGTTAACGAACATTCTACCCGCTTCCTGGTCGTTACCCACGAAGTGTTTTAATGTTGCACCAACACCCGTTGATTGAACACCACTAACATACGCAGCTGCCATTTCACCTGCTAGCAGAGGATCCTCCGAGAAGTACTCGAATAATCTTCCACCGAGTGGAAGCCTGTGCATGTTTAAACCGGGTGCAAGCAACAGGTCTATCCCGTATTCTCTGGCTTCTTCACCAATAGCTCTTCCTACTCTCTCAACTAGTTCCAGATTCCACGTGGAAGCTAGCAGTATCTCGTTGGGGAAGGATGTTACGTAGAACGTTTCTCTTGTACCAAGCCTTAGTGGATGTATTCTAACTCCCGCTGGTCCATCGCTTAAAACTACTGCAGGTATGTTCAACCTCGGAATAGACCTAGTTTCACCCGCTGCACCTGGAACAATCTTCGAAAACCCAGCACCCACGAGCAAACTCAGCTTCTCTCTTAAATCCAGCTTGCTAATGAGCTCTTCTACCGTGTCCATGAAGTACACCACGTAGATTTGAACACAGCCTAGCTTAAAACCATTCAGAGCAACGCTGATTAAAACAACTCCTACCGGGCACTGAGTTGACGTAAGTTATTTATTGCAATGTTGTAATTCTAGTATTCTGCGAAACCCGGAAAACCCAGGGTGCTTAGACTTGGAGAACAAAGAATCGAGTGCAAACAATAGTTCTTTACAGGTTCTACAACGCGTTCTCTCTCCAGATGCACTAAGCAAGTTGTTAGCAATCAGGGACCCTTCGCTCATAGAGTGGATAGCTGAGATCGTTCAGCTCGCTAACCCCTCATCAGTGTACATAGTCACCGGTGACAGCAGGGATTTCGAGTACGTTGCTAAAGCTGCACTTGAGAGAGGCGAGGAGATAGCTACGAAGAACCCTAAGCATACTGCTCACTTCGATGGACCCAGGGATCTAGCCAGGGACAGGAAGAACACCAGAATACTCGTGAAAGGAGGTGAGTTGATACCACTCATCAACACCTACGACAGGGACACCGGTTTAAGGGAGATCCGCGAAATAGCTCGAGATATCATGAAGGGTAAAGAAATGTTCATCGCGTTCTACTGCTTCGGACCCAAGGGCTCCGATTTCACCATGTACGCTGTTCAAGTAACAGACTCTGCTTACGTTGTACACAGCGAGAACATTCTCTACAGAGTATGCTACGATGAGTTCGTGAAGAAGGCTCCGAACATAAGGTACGCGAAGTTCTTTCACTCAGCTGGTGATAGAGACTCGAATGGGTGGAGCAAGAACATCGAGAAGAGGAGAATATACATAGACCTCGAGGAGAACACCGTCTACAGCGTGAACACGCAGTACGCTGGAAACTCCGTGGGTTTAAAGAAGCTTATGCTTAGACTCTGCGTTTACGCTGGCTACAGAGAAGGCTGGCTCTGCGAGCACATGTTTATAGCCGGTGTTAAGGGACCAGGAGACAGAGTAACCTACTTCACAGGTGCTTTTCCAGCTGGTTGTGGTAAAACATCTACAGTATTCATGGCTGATACCGTTGTAGGAGACGACATTGCAATAATCAAGAACGTTGATGGCGTAGCAAGAGGTGTAAACCCAGAGGTAGGTATGTTCGGGATAATCGATGGTATAAACAGTGTTGATGACCCAGAAATATACGAAATACTCACATCCCCTGAAACAGAAGTCATATTCTCAAATGTTCTACTAACAGATGATGGTGAAGTCTGGTGGAGAGGTAAAACCGGTGAACCAAGACCAGGAGTAAACTACGCTGGTAAATGGTGGCCTGGTAAGAAAGACGAGAGTGGACAAGAAGTACTCCCCTCACATCCGAATGCTAGGTTCACTACATCCATTAGGTACTTGAAGACGCTGGACCCGAGAATAGATGATCCTAGCGGTGTTCCAATACACGGAATGATCTTCGGTGGTCGTGACCCCAGAACACTTCCATCTGTTCTAGAAGCCTTCGACTGGGAGCATGGAGTAGTAACTATGGGTGCATCCCTGGAGTCCGAGAAAACAGCAGCTATACTAGAAAGAGTTGGAGAAATGGAGTTTAATCCTTTTGCAATACTAGACTTTCTATCAATATCTCCAGGGAAATTCGTTGAACTTCACTTATCGTTCGCCAACGGTTTAACAGTGAAGCCCAGGATCTTCAGTGTAAACTACTTCCTTAGAGACGAGTCCAGTAAGTTCATAGCAGACAAGGTGGATAAGAGAGTGTGGCTCAAGTGGATGGAGCTCAGAGTGCACGGTGATGTTGAAGCACTACGCACACCCGTAGGCTATATTCCAATCTACCAGGACCTAGTACACCTCTTTGACAAGTACCTTGGAAAAGAGTACAAGGAGGAGAGGTACGTTAAAGAGTTCAGCATAAGAGTAGACTTGTTCATCGAGAAGATCGAGAGAATATGGAAGATATACTCGGAGATACCGGATACTCCACCAAGGCTCTTCGAAGTACTCGCTGATCAGAAGAGAAGACTAGCAGATGCTCGTGCAAAACATGGTAGTGTAATTTCACCTTTCAGCTTTGATAAAAAGTAGCTGTTTAATCCTGTATTTATCACGTTGACGCCAGTGAAGAAATAATATCTCTGCTGATCTCTCTTAGTTTTCGCCGATCCTCCTCTGTTAGATAGCTGTTAACCGATAATTCCCTGATCACCTTGAACTTCGAGCCTTCAAGCATTTTCTTAAGCTCTCTTAAAGCCATATCGCTCCAACCATACGTGGTAACAATGTACAGCTTCTTCTCTGCATTGGCTTTTTCGATCATCAGGTTCACCAGGTACTTAGCAAGAGGGAACACTGTGTTCTCGTAGGTTGAGGTAACGAGAACCACTGCTTTAGCATCTATTAGTTGACCAAGGAGATCAGAGACGTTGTCTCTGTGGTTTGATGTGAACTTGAAGACCTCTAAGTTTACACCGCTAGCTCCTAACACGTCTAGAATCTCCTTAACTATCTCCTCGTTGTAACCGTACATCGATGTGTAGATTACAACGATCTTGTTCTCCAATGGTTTACCCTCAGCCCAGTCACGGTACAGTTTCAAAGCTTCTTCGATAACTCTAGTACCCTGCAGTACTGCACCGTGAGAGGGTGCAACCACGCTGAGTTCCAAGTTTAAGGAGGTGATCTTGTCCAGCGCTTTAACCACGTAGTCTCTGTATCGCCCTATTATGTTGACAAAGTACTTCCTCATGAATACAGCGTAGTTTTTCCTGAGGACTTCTGGGTTGTTTACCACGTAGTCTGGAATAGAGTATGCTCCAAAAGCATCGCAAGTCATTAGTGCTTTCAGATCCCTAACATAGGTGAATATGGTCTCCGGCCAGTGTAACCATGGTGCATGAATAAACCTGAGCTCTTTATCACCGACTCTCAGTTCCTCACCGTCGCCCACAGGCTTAAACTTAACGTCTACTCCAAGTAGAGACTTTATTAGTTTACCCGTTAGTGGATGTCCTAAAACCACTGCTCTGAACTTTCTGTGCTTACTTAGTTCTCTGAGAGCTCCGCTGTGATCAGGCTCCATGTGCTGAGCAACCACGTACCTTATGTCCTCTATGTCAACGATCCTCTCCAGGGTTTCCACGTACTCCTTCGCAAAGTTGTACTTAACTGTATCGAAGAGAACATAGCCTTCTGAAGTTCTTAGAACGTACGAGTTGTAGGTTACACCCTCGGGTATTTCCCATAGTGACTCAAAGTACTTTATTTCCCTGTCAACCGCTCTTACTAGAACTAGTTCTCTGAGTAGCTCTCTTACTTCAACTAGGTTCATAAAAACACCTTGATTCTACAAGTTATACTAGACAATTGAAGCTAAAATGCGTAGTAGAAGAGGAGTTAACAAGAAGAAAAAGATGTGAAAAACACGTGTCTAGTGTTACACTCCTGCAGCTCTCTTCAAGAATGCTCTTGCTTCAACTGCTTCTTCGTGTGGTATTTCTTTGTGGCAGAACCACCAGTCGTAGCAGGTGTACTTGCTTAGTCTCTCTGGTATTAGGTCAACGGTTGAAGCTGGTGGAATAATAGCTCTTTCACCTACTAGCTCGTTGTTTGGCCAGTTGGCGGGTATAGCTACACCGTACTTTTCGTGAACTTGGAGTGCTTTTATCATTCTCAGTATTTCATCAATGTTTCTACCAAGCTCTAGTGGGTAGTACAGTATTGCTCTAACTACTCCTCTTGGGTCTACTATGAAGACTGCTCTAACAGTTGCTGTGGGAGATTGAGCGTGTAGCAATCCGAGTTTTTCAGCTACTTGCCCTCTGGGATCTGCAATTATTGGAAACGGTATTTCAACACCAAGCTTCTCCTTAATCCACTCAACCCACTTAATGTGACTATAGTTGCTGTCTACACTTAACCCTATTAGCTCCGTGTTTAAGCGCTTGAAGTCTTCTATTCTCTTGGCGAAAGCTACGAACTCAGTTGTGCACACTGGAGTAAAGTCCGCTGGGTGGCTGAACAACACAAACCATTTACCCTTGTAGTCATCCGGTAGTACTTTTTTACCATGAGTTGTCATTACCTCGAGTCTTGGGAAGGGTTCTCCTATTAGAGGTATTTGCCCCGGCATGTTCTACCCCTCTGGTTATGATCTACGAATCCAGGGGTATTTATACCCACCCGATAACTAAGATATAAATAACACTGTTATAATAAAGTAACATTTATTGGTTGTTAGCGCTTCACGTGTGGTAAGCAGTAAACAATGTTGTCTGG
>JAWAXJ010000077.1:0-5258 GCA_038896955.1 Desulfurococcaceae archaeon | reverse complement strand
CCGTTAAGTAGGCATCTTTCTAGGTCCTTCACGTAAGTAAAGTTCAGCATTCTTCTCAAATTCCTTTAAACAAGCAAAACTGCAGAAGTAGTATATTTTCCCTTTATATATCGTCTTGTATTTTGAAGTAGTTGGATTTACCTTCATGCCGCAAACTGGATCTATCTGCTCCATAATAAAACCACTTGGAGATTTCACAAAGATCCTACTATAACAAGTTATAAAACAGTTATTAAACACTCCTTTATACAAGAACATTGAGAGATCTTGGTGATCCCGAGATAACGGTAGAAACAGAAAACTTCCACGAAAACCACGCGTAATGGACGGTGTGTTATCTGGCTTTATATCCTATGGAGATTTCAATACATATACACTTTGCTTTAACATTACCGTTAGAAGACCGGGAAAATAACGCTGAATTCGTTTTTGGCTACAATAAATGATCTAAACGAATTAGTTGAATCAACAAGTTGAGCAAATTATTAAGCTAAGAGCTGACCTATAGTATCCACAATGGGGTTCCAGCTAGTACACGGCTCGTTGATGATGAAAATCACAAAGGCCAATGAGTTTACAAGCCTAATGTTGTTCCACCTACTGGAAGTATCGCCGTAGCAACTACAGTTATAGTCTACGCTTACATAACGCCATTTAAGGACAACATAAATATATGCTGTACTCGGCTATACTGGGGTTGCAGACATCGTGACTTAGGACTCGTGAAGGATAGAGAAAAACCCTAAGGTCCCGTTTGTTCACTCAAGATACTTAGAATTTTTCAAATTACTATGAGAGTGTATTATGTTGTTTCATGGATTGGAGAATTGAAATATAAGGTCTACGTAGAAAAGCCCTTGTGAAGCTTATCTCGTTAATCAATCTTCAGGCATCGCGGAGGATACTTTTTAAACACAGCGCTATCTTATAAAGCTGTAGGAATAAGAAGAAAGTATTCCGCGAAATTATCGTGAAAACATGAAGAAAGTATCTGAAAAATTAATGAATTTACATAAGCATAATAAGGTTTCATGAGTGTGTTTATTCATTGTTGCCATGAGTTCTACTGCTTATTTTCGAGTTACTCGAGATTTCAGCTACTGTTCCAGCGTTTTCAATACACAGCTGGCGGGAGCGCGAGATGTGTAGTGTTAAATTTAATGCATGGAGAACCAGGGCTGATTATTATATATGGTATATAGCTATATATCTCTATGACCTCCATACCATAAGGATAATGGATTAATTAACTTCTTTCGCGTCTAGTATATGACTACAACTTGTCATTCACGTTTTTTAGAGATAAAAATGTGTTGAAACAAGTTTATAGTTACTATATCTTCAATGTCATGACGATAGATGGGTTATTAAAGACAGTTTGTTAAACAGTTTTGCAGACTTTATTTCAGTATAAACATTAGCCAGGGTAATCCAATAGCTATGTATGTGGCATAGAATATGAGGCCAAATACCAAACCCAGTTTCCAGAAGTCTCTGCTCTTAATATATCCACTTCCATAGTATACTGGGACCGGGCCAGTGGCATATGGCGATATAACCCCCATTAATCCAAGTGTGTATGCAAGTGAATAAGCCGCTATTTGTGGTGATATACCCGGTATACCCAACGCAGTTGTAAGGAATATTGGATACAAGGCCGTTACATGGGCTGTTAAACTGGCGAACAAGTAATGTAGCCAGTAAAACAGCGAGACAACAATCATTAGCGCGATGAACGGGTCAAGGCCCTTTATAGTGGATGCTATCATGTCTGCCACGTATTTTACAAACCCAACCCTGTAAAGCCCATCGGCCATTGTCACAAGGGTTGCAAACCAGACGAACACGTTCCACGCCGATTTATAAGTTAGTACATCATCCCATGATGTTACAGACGTGATCAGCATTAATGAAACAGCAAATAATGCGACCGTCGTCGCATTCACATAGTCTTTTGCAACAATCCATAGTATTAGAGCTAACACAACTTCGCATAAAAACGCTATTTCCCTCTTAGTAATCCTAAATCCTACCTATTTTTCTCAACTCCTCTGAAGCCCATTTAGGTGCTTCCTCTGATCTCCGTATCTCGGGGGGATATAACATGTATGCCAGGATAGGTGTTGCTATGAATAATATAACACCAACCGGCAAGAAACCTATGAACCAGGTAAGCCAATCCATAGCTAGAAGAGTTCTGCTGAAGTACTACGGCAGAGGATACGTTGCTTTGCCGGCTAAGCAGGATTCATCGCTGAGAGCAAGACCGGATCTCGTAGCGGTACCAGTCGATAAATCGACTTGGAGGCCCCTCTACTCTAATGCTGTTGCCATAGAGGTAGAGTCCTGCAATGAGCTCGAGACCCACCCAGAGAACGTGGTTCACAACTGGCTGAAGGAATCCGTCAAGGACTTCGCCGAGGTCCACAGCTGGACGGATGAAAAATGCTTCGAGAAGCTCAGGCAACTGTACGAGAAGCACGGAGAAGTCCACGGAAAGGTGAAGATATTCTCGGTGAAGATAGAGAAGCCCAGTAAAATTGAGCAACCGGTTGTTCAGCCAAGTGCTAATACAGGATTAGCGGTTTCATCCACGGCTGATGAGAGAGCGAGAGTGATTGAGGTCCAAGGAAAGAAGTACAGAGTTGTGTTCAAGAGTATTGATGATGCTGTGAGGTTTGACAGGTTTAGTGGTATATCTGCTACACAAGTATCCATCAAAGGCTCTAGTGTTGTTATCTATATGAGGAGCCTTGGTAAGTCGATCACTATTCAAGCTGAGCGCGTGGATGAGCTCACCTCCTCCTCTTCTTGAACGCTGGTTTTACAACCGTGTACTTCCCCATCCTCATGGATTTGAGTACACCGTACTTCACAAGCGTATTCACCTTGAGCATTATTGTTCCCGGGCTGAGCTTAACCCCCTTCTCCAATATACATGTAACCAAATCAGACATTATTGTTCCATCACCTACACACTCAAGTATGATCCTGTATTCTGGTTTCCGCTCAATTAACACATCTGCTATATCGCTCACAGAGACCCCCAGTATAGTCCTTATTTAAAAATATATACGTATAGTGTTTATAAATACAACTTGGTCTCACCATGACAATACATATATAATGCATATATAATATTTGTACAATACCGAAAATACATCGAGAAACACATGTAAAACAATACAACACATAACACCAAAACAAATCATCATTTCACTATATGCTTTGTTTTGTTGCTCTGTTACTTGCTGTCTCTCTGTCTGCTTTGTACATGTTTTGCTGAGTAGTGGTGGAGCTTCTCGGTGAGGGAGGGAGAGCTCGTTGAGGCTCTTAAGATGAAGGCTCTTCCCGAGAGTAGCGATGACCATGGTGCATTAGTCGAGTTCCTGAGGTTGTATCGTGATGCTGTACAGTTCGTTGTGAACAAGCTGTGGAGTTTAAACAAAGTGCCTTCAATCAAAACTCTACACAGAATGTTCTACAATGAGCTGAGAAAGCACGGTTTCAGAGCACACCACGTGAAGCAGATATATACTTATTGCTAAAGCAGTAGTTAAAGCATGCAAGCGAAACAACGGTAGAAAACCGGTTCTCAGAAAACTATCAGCTAGATTGGACAGGTACGACTACAAGCTCAACCTTGACGATAGAACGTTGATCTTGAAGCTACACGGAGGTAAAGAGGTTAAGTTAAAGCTGTTGACATCTACTGAGAGAGTAGAAAAATTCAGAGCTTGGAGCAACTACGAGCTATCGGTGACAGTGAAAGACGGTAACGTCTTTGTATCAGTTTACTTCAGGAAAGTCGTTGAGCTCAGGAAGCCAAGGACCATCGTAACTGTTGACGTGAACCTCGATAACATCACATTAGCCATCTTCACATTAGGTGGAAAGCTACTGAAGGTGAAGCGATACAAGACACCGCTCAGGAAGATACTAACCCACAGGATTTGGATCGAGAGAATACAGAGAAAGTACTCTAAGTCATGGAGGTTCATCAGAGGAGTTAGAAGAGCCATTGAGAAGCACGGTGAGAAAATAAGGAGCATTGCTTGGGACTATGCTCACAAGATTGGAGACTCCATAGCAGAACTCGCCAGCAGGTACAGTTCCATCGTAGTCCTGGAGAACTTGAACCATCTGAGAAGCAGAGTCAACGGTGGTAGCTCATTCAACAAGAAGCTGTCCCTGTGGTTCTACAGGGGGATACGCTTGATGATCGGGGGCGTTGCTGGGCTAATAGGTGTTGGTGGGGGCGAATGTAGGATCCCAGCTTTGCTTCACATACTCAAACAACCAGCTACCACTGCCGTAGCGGCTAACCTATTTAAGGCTTGCTAGTAGTTGTCGCTTCCCTTATTAGGCGTCTTCAACTAGGTTTGCTGAGCAACCACCACGCCAACATAGCCTTCGCTATGTCGATGTCATCGATTGTCGGCACCTATTTAGGAGTTCGGCTAATAGGTAAGTTCCCTGAAAAGATGTTAGGAAAAATTTTAGTATCATTCCTAATACCTAATAATAGTCGGCTTAAAAGTTCTTTCAGTCTTTTTAATTGCTTCATAAAAACCGAATCTACCGAAGCCAGCCTTGTCCCTGAACGAGTGCACGCACTTTACGCAGAGTTTTCCGCTCTCGAATCTGAAGCAATTAAAAAAGGCTGAAAGGTAAGATTACTATCTTTATCACCGAGACAAGTATGTTGATCTCGCGGAGGATATTGTTAGGGTTTATGAGGGGTGGCGCCGGGGGCGGGATTCGAACCCGCGCGGGGTTATCCCCCACCGGCTTAGCAGAGCGAAATCTAGTGAGGAAGTTACCCCTAATGACCGCTTTATAAACCATGCAACCCCTACCCATTACTATTGGGGTGCTATGGCAACTCCCATGCTCAACGTACTCCGTATTAAAGATTCGGAAGGAAATATAGTCGTTGAGGTATCAAGTAGAAGAGATATTAAGTTGCTTGGGGAGCTCTTGAGGAGTCTGGGGGTAACTGTAGCCGGTGGTAAGCGTGAACGATTCATAGAGTTTAATGAGATGTTCATGGAGTACTTAATAAAGGATAGGGGGCAGCAGGAGAAGACAGCTAAGTGCTACATGAACTACCTTAGACGGCTTGACGGTAAGCCCCTAACCTACGGGACCTTCCTCGAGATATCTGGTAGTAGGTGGATGGTTAAGTGTGTGAGGCTGTATATAGACTTCCTCGAGAAATCCGGGGAGATATCCGAGGATGAGGCTGAGAGGCTTAG
>JAWAXJ010000076.1:0-5307 GCA_038896955.1 Desulfurococcaceae archaeon | reverse complement strand
ATTAAAAAGTAATCAACCACCCCCACCCTCTAGAGGCCCGTGGTGCGAGCACTGTAGCTTCAAGCTAGCCTGCCGAAGATGAGGGAAATGAGAGAGGAAGCCATACCACTAGACAACCTCTTCGAGGAACTAAGACCCACCACCCCCAAAGTAGCCTACAACACGAACATAGACATAGACTACAGACCGAAAAAGATGACAATAAAGGATAGGGAGAGGAAGTGGGTAGTAATCGTGGAGAGGGCTGGGAAAAACCTAAAGATAAGCTACATGATTAATAAGGCCCCAACTAAGGACTTGCCAGACCCTGAAGACTTTGATTATGTGTCATACGAGATAAAGAACCCTCTCGACATACTTGGCTTAGATCTCCCTCAGGATATTAAATCAGCTGTTGGGCTAGCACTCAGCAACTGGGAAAAGGAGCTTAAGAAGGTTGAGGCGGCGATAGCCTTTAGGCGGGTCAGCTACGTCCCAACGACCATAAGCGATAGGGAGGCACTAACTTACGAGATCGCTAGCACGCTAGTGAGAGACCGTGGTGTAACCCACGTCAAGCTGGCTATACGGGGCTCCTACAGCGACCTAGGCTTTAGGTGCTACGACGGGAAGCGGTGGTCTCCGTGCGAGGACAAGCTCGAGGAGTGGATAGGAGAGGAGCTCCACAAGCTACAGATAATGAAGATCAGAAAAACAGATGTAGAGGATGTGAAAACTAAGATAGGCCTCTTGAACACTAAGGTTGTCGAGAGTTACAGGCCACTACTGTCATTTGATAACTGCGTCCTAGATGTGGAGAAATTCATAGCCAGCGGCGACTTAGTCAGGTCCACCAAAGCACACAGTCCAGACACGTATGTATTCCATTACATACCGTACAGGCTCGATCATGACTTAGTTGGGGAAGTGCGTAAGGGCCTCGAAATATACATACCGCCCGACAAACCTCAAGACATCTTGAAGATATTGAAGTCATTGGCCCCTAAGGTATATGAGTACCTAAGAAGTGTGACGTACTTCGAGGGCATAGACCCCCAAATACACGAGTCGAGGATACTATTCCTAATTGAGATGTTCGGTAGGGGTTTGTTGCCTGGATACAGCCTATTCGGCTCAATAATCGGAGTGTTCAAGAACATATTCATGCTAGTGGGTCTAGCGAATACTGGAAAATCAACACTACTTGAGAAATTCTATGGAGACCTAGTACTAACTAAAGAGAACTATGCGACTGTAAACCTAGGAGCTCTCGGTAGTGGGGAGCCAGACACCCAACAAAGGGAAGTAGGGAGGTTGTCAGATAAAGACCCCTTGGTAGCCATGCACCTAGACTTGGGAAAGAAAGTGAGGATAAGGGACTGGAGCTACATAAGGCAGATAAGCGGTGGGGACGTAGTTCCCGCCAGAAAACTATTCAAGAATGCCTTCGACTACAGTCCGTCGTGGAAGATATACGTATCCACGAATGACCCCCCACCAATACATGAGGAGGGCCCCGCAAAAGAAGCACTACTAAGTAGGTTTAGAGTCATAGAGTTCAGAAACGTATTCAAGGACACACCAATAGATGTGAGGAACGTATTTAACGAGAGGGATATAGAGGTAACCCTATTCGCGTCTTTGTACGCCATAAGGCTGGTTTACGAGAGAGGTAGCTACTCGTTTACGGGAATAAGCGATGTCGAGGATCTACTAAACCGCTATACGTACCCAGGGTATAGGGTTGTTATGGAGATGGTTGAGGCGGGGAGACTGAAGCTCGATAAAAACTTGAGAATAAGCTCGAGCGACCTATACCAAGAGTGCTACGCGTACATCAATGAGTTAAAAGCGGGGATACCTGAGGATGAGGTAGATGAATTCGAAAGACGCTACTCACTGCCAGATCAAGCGACATTCACTAAAGAATTGAAGAAGCTACTGGCCAAGCACTCCGTTAAGACAGTAAGAGACTCGAACGTAACCTACTTCAAAGGTATAGGTGTTCCCAATGCTCATTCTCTTTATTACGGTTAATGGGGTTAATCGAAGTTTGGCATTAATTTTTTGTTTTTTACAACTAACAACTTTTGCGATAACTTTTATAACGGAAAGTCCGATTAACCCGATTAACCGTAATAAAGAGAATGAATGAGTGCGGTCGTAGGTGAGTGCTGTGGAGGACTTCCTGGTTAGGTGGTTTCTTGGGCCTCTTGGGGGTAGGGTTAAGGGCTTAGTTATGCGTGAGGTTGGTTTCTGTGGGGATATGGGTGTTAAGGGGGGTTTTCGTAGGGAGCCTCTCAGCTTTGAGGGTTTTCTGGATCTTCTGCAGAGGTTGGATCTACGTAGCGTGAATCTCTTTATGGGTGTTGGGTTCTGGCTGGTTAGTAGGGGGCTCGAGCCAGACCCTAGCTACATGCTCTACGACAGGCTTGCCTTCGACTTCGATAGTGGTGAGGATCCTGAGGGAGCTGTGTCCGCAGCTATCTCCTTCTCTAGTATACTGAGTAGTAAGTACGGAGTTACGCCTGTGGTCTTCAGGTCTGGGTTTAAGGGGGCTCACGTAGTTGTCCCACTGAGTAAGCCCACTAGCTGGGAGGGCTACCAGCTACTCTGGGACCACTTCTACGGGCTGATCCCGAAGGAGCATAGGAAGCTAGTGGACACCAACATGAAGCAGTGGAACAGGTTGGATAGAGTTCCCTACACCTACAACAACAAGGAGGGGAGGAAGGCACTAGCCAAAATCATACACCCCGAGGGTCTGACACCGCAGAACTTCGACTGGAGCAAGCTGGAGGGACTAGACCCAGGGAGTGTAACCATATATAAAGTAGAAGTACCCAGGCCACACCCAAGAACCCCTAAGAGCGTTAAGGGCAAAGCTAGGAGTGGAGTGGTTAAGGAGGTTCTAGCCCCGTGTATGAAGAAGCTACTGGAGGACTGTAGGAATGGCATTAACTTAAGCCATAACGCTAGGGTCGCTCTAACTGCTTACCTCCTAAATATTGGCTTTAGTGTTGATGAGGTTGTGGAGGTCTTCAGGACCCAGCCCGACTTCAACGAGAGGGTTACTAGGTACCAGGTGAACTACATAGCTAGCTACGACGGTGAGGGCAAGCCCTTAATTCCGTACTCGTGCGCTAAGATGAAGGAGATGGGGCTATGCGTTAGAGACTGCGGCACTAAGAACCCACTAAACCACAATAAAACACGTAATCAGGTAGAGCTAGTAGGAGTTAAGTCAGTTAGTTCTAGCCCCATTGAGAGTTTACCGCCAGAGCTTAGCGATTTCCTGAGGGAGTCAGGCCTCACTGAGTTCACCTATGAGGACTTCAGGAACTGGCTAGAGTCTAGGCAGGGTCTTCTCGACGCTAGTGAGTGGCATCACTGGGGCCGTAGGCTCAGGAAGTGGGCTGAGGAAGGCTACCTAGGCAGGAAGTTCCTAGTTAACGGAGTCTGGGTCGACTACGGACCTGGGAAAATAGCTAAGCCGCCCTCAAAGGAAGTGAAGTTCTACAACCATGCCAGCAAACAAAAGTGAGATTTCTGCTAGATCTGCACGTATTGAGCTCGTAAATACGTTGACAATAGTTTTGTAGCCAAGCTTGTGTATAAAGTAGCTACTCAACAACCACTACTTAAGAGGTGTTTGAGTAGTAGCAACTACAACGCAAACAGCGGCATATGGTTTTTGTTGTGCTTAAGTGGTTAGTGGTTGATTGCCCGCTAGTATAATACAATATATGTTGTAGCACCTCACGCAATACATATATATGTGGTTGGGGTGCCCTCTAACAATTTTTCCCTAGTTTGTAGATTAAGAGGTGTAGACCACCAAAGTTTTACGCTACTGTGTGCCCTTCTACGTTCTACTCCCTACGTAGCTACACTTATTTAGTATATTTACACTATTGTGTGCCTTCCCGCAGTTTTTTCCCTAGTTTGTAGAGGTGTGACCACCATATCCGTGGTGCCCCGCCTTGGCGCGTAGTGAGTTACGCCTTGCCTAGTACCTTAGTAGCCGTGGTGTGGTGCTTGTGTTAGCGTTTGCTGGGTTGTGTTAAAGGTGTGTAATCTAGCTTTTCTGTCTGTAAACTATAGGTGTAAATATTCTACATGGTTGGTGTGAGTAAGAGGGCGTTCAGTTTTTCATCTACTTCTTTTAGTGCTTGGTTGTGTTTCTGTAGTATGTCCTTCAGCATTTCCTTCTGTGTTAGCTGTTTGTCTAGGTAGTGGAGCCTCATTATGTTTCTAGGGGCCCACCCATGTATGAACTCTATCACTGGCTGCGGCACCCCAGCCTTAACCAGTAGTGTTGTGTTTAGTGCTCTGAGCGAGTAGGGTCTGAAGCTCGGTATTTTAGTCCTTATCTCCTTCAGAGCTAAGTACTCGATCTCCCTCCTGTAGTGTACTACCCTACCCCCCTCTTCCTTCGCTTCCTTAATTAGCTCTAGGTAGAGGTTGGGAGTTAGGAAAGCGTAGTAAGCCCTCTTAGTCCTACTCACCTTCTCCACCTTGATGACCTGCGGGATGACCTCGCTGGACCACCTCAACGACCTCACCTCATGCGGTCTTAACCCAGTCACTAATAACGTAGCTAGGTAGAGTGAGTAGTCCCTACTCACGCTAGTAGCTACTTTGATAGCATCTAGCGCTTCCTCAAGGCTTATCGAGTCCTCTAAATCCACTTCCTTATGGATCCACCCACCCCTCAGTTTGCTAAGTACGTCCTCCCTATCCTCAAACCTTAGGTAGAGCCTTAAGGCCTTCACTATATGGTCCCTCACGTTAGGGGATCGATCAGAGAGGTACTTATAGAGGTCGTCAACACTGAAAGACCAACCTAGCTCTTCACATAAGCGCCTCAGATATCTGAGGCGCTCCTCAACAGTCCTCTCAGACCTACCCAACGACCTGAGGTAATCAGCAAAACTCTCAAGCCTCTTAGGGCTTAGGGCTATAACATCATCAACCTCCTTAGGCAGTATATCACCCCTAAGGAACTCATATAACAAATCCACGAGTTGGGAAGCCGCGTCAGGGCGGCGTCCTAGCCAGCTAGACGACGGGCCCTTAGCCACTAAAACTTTGAGTAAGGTCTAATAAATCTTTAACCCAGAAGTGACTTAAGATTAAGCAGTGGTTTAAAATTGAGAGCACTGTTGGTTGCAGCTTACGCATACTCTTTAAGATTAATAGCGATTAGTGAACCATGTTAATTAAAATATGTAAATACTTCGTGTGATCTAAAATGCACCATGCTTATAAGTTTACACATTATTGTAATATTGGGTGTAATAAGTGCATCCTTCCCCTAAGGTTAGG
>JAWAXJ010000075.1:0-5381 GCA_038896955.1 Desulfurococcaceae archaeon | reverse complement strand
CAGCTTTCTTGCTTGTCTAAAAGACTTATAAGTGGTCATAGTAGAGATTAAATAAGTGAGTACGCCGGGGTGGCCGAGCGGTCGAAGGCGGCGGGCTGCAGGGCTAACCTTGGCTTAGAGCAGGGGCTCGGATACCCGTTTAACCGCGGGTTCGAATCCCGCCCCCGGCTTTGATGGTTTTACTTCTATGTACTGCTGTGTTCTCAGAGAATGCTTGAACAACTACTCAATAAACTTTATGTTTTGGCATTTAAGCTTCTTTAGAAACTCATCTAGGTTGCTTAAGGGTACTTTAATTGTGTATAGGTATCTACTTGTTCTAGCTTTCACTTTAGCTATGCCCTCTTTCTCAAGCTTAACAACTCTGCATTCTTTTGCTCTCTCGCTTATCTTTACAAACTCATCAACGCTGGTTACCTCCTTGGGCATTATAAGCACCCTCCACTTATAGAAATATCAAGTGGTTTAAAAGTCATCTTCGTGGAACCAGGGTTCTAAGGCTTGCAATGTGGTTTACTATGCGGTTTTCGAAGTCTAGAGTAGAGGACTATTTAACCACGATCTACAGGCTTGAGGAAGCTCAGGGTGTTGCGAAAATAACCGATATTTCGCGCGAACTTGGTGTTTCATCGGCTACGGTATCCAAGGTGATAGGTAATCTAGAGAAGAAGGGTCTTGTTGTAAGGGAAAAGTACCACTACGTTGCGTTAACTAGCACTGGTAAACAGCTCGCTGAGGTCATCATTAGAAAGCACAGAATAGCAGAGCTCTTCTTATCAAGCATACTTGGTTTCAACGACTATGATGCACACTACTACGCACACTACCTAGAGCATTTACCAGACGTTATCATCGAGAGGATATACCAACTACTTGGATCCCCGGTAATGTGCCCACACGGTAATCCTCTTCCAGGTTTAAAGAACTACCATGCTGATGAAAGACTTATCACCCTTAGCACAGCTCAGCCGGGTGCATTATGCACCGTGAAAAGGCTGCTGGGAGAGCTCAGGGATGTTCTAGAGTTTGCTAGAAGTGGAACAGTCAGGGTTGGAACAGTGATCACCGTGGTATCGAGTAAACCCGAGAGCATCGTGGTTAGAATCGGTGAACAAGACGTCAAAGAGGTACCTCTACGAGTAGCTAGTCTTATCCTTGTCTCGTGCACGCCTAGAACATAAAAACCTATTAGGTCTCTTTAAGAAACCATAAATTTAGACATGTCTAAACTACAACAGGGTGTTTGTAAGTGCTTACAACACTGGACAAGGTAGAAGAAGGAAAAGTGGTAACAGTAAAGGGAGTTAACGGGGAAGCGTGGACGCGTAGACTGTATCAAATGGGGGTACTCCCGGGATCACGAGTGAAAGTGGTGTTCAACAGAGGTAGGGGTCCACTGGTTATTCAAGTAGGTGAAGCTGAGATATCCATTGGTAGAAGCATTGCAAAAAACATTGTTGTTGAAATCGATTAGTAGCCTCTAGCGTGATGTTCAAAGGAAGAATACAAGCCTGGGCAAAGAGGGCTTTTCATTCTTTTGAACCTGTATGTGGGTGCAAGCATGAAGGTAGTTCTTTGCGTGCTTTTTCCAGGAGTTGTACGTACTTGTCTAGGTCAACCCTACTCATGTTTGCTTTCTCAAAAGGGATAAGTCCACTGCTCGAGTACACTAATCTGTATGGTGGAAACGCTTCGTGCATGTAGGATGGTGGCTTCTTGTACTCGCCACGTGTTCGACTATGCCTGGTTACTATAAGCTCGTGAATTTCAACATCACCACTCTTCAAGTACTCAATGTACCTATCTATGACTCTATGTGATTCAACAACCTTCTCTTCGAAGCTAGCTGGAGTTGTAGCCTCAGCAAGCTTAGAGATAGCATCTAGCTGTGCTCTTTTAATCAGGAGTGGAACATCTCTGCGAACAGCCATTACTCCCTTTATCTTCAGGGACCCGCTGGATAGTAACCCGTAGTACTTGTTTGCAACAGCTTCACTACCATTAAGACTCCTAGGTATGTACAACCACACGTAGTGAGCTTCTACTTTTGCTTTAAACCCAGTAGCATTCTCGATCTCGTTTTTCAAGCAAAAACACTCATCTAGTGTTTTAACTCCTTCAACGAATATGCTGTCTACTATTGCGTGAACAACTCTGTACCCTTTTTTCATAGCTATCTGCCTGGCTCTTCTCATGACCTCTCTACTAGTGCTAGTAACAACTTCGTGAGCCATAACGGAGCCGAAAAGGCTGTTTCTGTACCCTAGGTACCCAAAGCTTGCAACCAGGATCCACTTTACAGCGCTCTTTCTGTAGGCGTAGACCTCGTCGTGGGTTTTCTCGTAGAGGTCGCTGTAGAGTTCTTTCAACTCAACCAGCTTTTTTATACTAGCTGGAACTACTCCCTCCTCGTCTAAGCACACACTGTGCGGTGTCCAGCTTAATCTAAGTGTGTTACGGCAGTTAGGCTTGTTGATGGTTTCACCGGATACGTTGTACTTGATCATGATGCTGGGGTACAAGCTCTTAAAGTCTACTTGACACACGTTCCAGTAAACACCTGGTTTTGGTACGTAGACTACGCCACCTCTATCGTAGACCATTAGCTCACTCATTCTTCTCCACTTTTCTACTCTACCAGTGTAGCTGTCCGAGATCATTCTTCTGTCTCTAGCTAGTAGAGCTTCAATCGTAGTTAGCACTTTCCCGATCGTTAAGTTGTTCATTAGGCTTAAGGGGGTGTAGCTAAGTCTACTCCACTCGAAGAACTCGCTTGGATCGAATGCTCCACCGGTTACCCACTTAGCCACGCTTGATACTCGTGGATCAGCTTCAACTAGTTTAACGTAAACGTATGGATCTACAAAGCCTAGGTGAAACCTTCTTGAAGAAAGATACAATGCCATGTCCTCCAGTTTTGTGAAGCTCTCCACGGACTCGCTTGTTCTAGCAGTGAAAACCCCGTTTTCCAGGTCTACTACAACGTAATCCACCACTGGATCCCGATCAAGCGGATTCCACTCGTAGAGTTCAACTCGGCTGTTTCCGAGATGCTTCACCATTGATAATGGTCTTAGGTTAAACCTGTAGAGTGATTCAACAAGTGGATGCGGAGTAGTATTAACAACTTTCAGCCCCTTTGATACTGCTTCACTTAGAATTCTCTTCAGGATACGCATGCTCTTGGTTTTGAACACAACAACTTTGATCAAGGAATCGTAGTATGGTGGAGCTCTCCACGTTTCTATCCACGCGTTCTCAACTCTATCAGCCTCCAGGAGGCTACGAGCTAGTTTCTCTGGTTCACCACCAGTGATGTAGCCGTAGAAGTAGAGGTTTACAACGTGATCCTCTAGCGAGCGCTGATCCTCGTCGTAGATCACTAGGTGAACTTCGTCTCCCTGAGTGTAGGCATCCAGTAGCCACTTCGTCAAGCTAAACTCCAGCTAGAGATGAAACCTTATTACCTGCAGACGTCTCCGAAAGTATAACCACGGTGACAGGATCTCCCACTGCTTAACTAGCTGTAATTACAAATGTTCTCCAAATGGGGGAGATATGGGTAGAACAACTAGTTCTCTTAGAAGCATGGTAAAAGAGTACGTTGAAAGAATACGTAGAACAGCTGAGTCCTTGCCTCCAGATGAGAAGCTTGTAGTTGAGAAGTTTCTCGAAGACATTGAAACAACGCTTTCAATAGCAATGCATGTGGGCGTGGTTGATCCATTGGAGGTTTTCTTCTTGCACTTAGTTAGAAGATTGAAAACTCTGTGTTCCCAGAACTACTAGTTAGTACTTTGGAGTTTAGCTCAGGTAATAGGTTAGTGAGCACGTGTAAGCCGATACTTTCACCAACCTCTCATCAATAAAATTCTTCAGTGTACTACAGGGGGGTGAGTGAAGCTTACAGGTATTACCCAGATAGATGAGCTCATTGATCCTTTTTGCAAGCACTGGATCACCGAGATCTACGGTGAATCAACTCCGGTAGTTAGCATCATGCACTACGTAATGGCTTACAGAAGCCGAGAAGATCAGGTCTACGTGTTGCTCAACTTAGAGTTCGGTGGAATAGACTCCTTGTACCTAGTTAAGCTATGTAGAATCTTCAACTGCAATCTTGAAAACATACTAGTATCTAGAGCATTCAGGTTGAGTGAAACAGTTAAGGCTCTCGAGGAACTATCGCAAGTACGGAACTCGCTGATTCTCCTAGTTTACCCTTACAACTACGTTTCAGTGGATCCTCGGAAGTACCATGAAGCAACTAGAATCACAGGGTTGATATCCAAGGTGGCTTCTTCGAACCAGGTAGTACTGTTCAACGCTGTTACTAGGTACGGTAAGTACATGCCTGAGGGAGGCAGTTTTCACCACCATGTAGTCAAAGTAATAGTGAGAGTTATCAAGCGAGGTAATTCGCTGATCGCAGAGTTGGTAAAACACCCGGTTAAGGAAAAGCACTGGAGGATTATTCCATTATCTGTTTTAAAACACCCCGTGAGAGAACAAGGAAAAACAACAATACTAAGGTGGATCAGAGAGGACACTACACAAGCGTTCAGCGCATCGCGATGCATACTAGGAAATACGCTGGATCTGCACAGCGCGATCGCCAGTACTCAGTGACCACTCATCTATGCACGAGCATTGTTTGCTATGCTGTCTCCAGCGCGGTTTCAAAGAACACGATTACACGGCAACTCGTAGGTTAATTAATAAAAATCTCTGAGATACTATATGATTAGGGAAAAACGCTAGGGCCCGTCGCCTAGCCTGGAGAGGGCGCCGGCCTCCTAAGCCGGAGGACCCGGGTTCAAATCCCGGCGGGCCCGCAATCCTTTACTCTACTTGAATCAATTCTGTGCGAGGCTCAGCTAGAGGAATACTTCTGCTCTTATCTCTTGCTCAAGGAGACTATGGTAGCACCAATTACCGAATACAGTTGACCATCGCGAAACAGTTCTATCGTTGAAACAAGGAGCTTCAACTAGGTGATTGAAAAAGCTTCTCGCGGGTTTCATGTACACCTTAGAGTTTCAACTGGTTTAAATCGACTTGTTTTCTTACCTGTGAAGTAGCCGGTTACTATGCCTATGGCTAGAGCTATTAGTGCTACTGCGAGAACTTGCTCAGGTCTGTACTCTTCAGCGATGCTTGTTAAGGTAACAGTTTTCTCCACGATTTCTGTGTATGCAACTGGTAGTGTTATGGTTTGAGTTACTGTGACAACTACGTGAGGGAGCTTTGGTGGTGGAACTACTGCGAGAACACCTTTTTCGGGGTCAAAACCTAGAAGCCACTCATACTGCTCTTCAGCGGTAATTCCACCTGGGTACTCGGAAGAGTACAGTTGAATGTCAAGTACCTTGGGTAGTACA
>JAWAXJ010000074.1:0-5479 GCA_038896955.1 Desulfurococcaceae archaeon | reverse complement strand
TGTGCTGATGTGCGGACGAAAACGTACGTCATGTACTCGTATACTGACTTTCTATAATCTCCGAAGCACCGCAAGAAGTTCTCGAAGGGTATGTTCTCCTTCGTTCCGTCATCGTAAAAAACAGTTACATTCCATGCCTTCGGGCTTACTTTTATTTTGTTTACGGTCTTCATAATGTCACCTCAGCCTCAGATCCGTATAGATGTACTCAGTACACTTTAAACACTGATCGAAGTCTTCGCTTGGCTTAAAGTCTTTGGGTTCTTCAACTAGATACTTTGGACAAGTGTATTTAACCATGTTCACCTTTCCTCCAGACATTTGGATCAGTCGTCTAGCCCTGATACATGTTAAAGGATTTCTTCCGATACTGGTCGCTTTCTTTACTTCTTCCTTCTTCTCTTCCTTCTTTTCCTCTTTCTTTTCTTCTTTTGTCTTTGTAATGATGTCAAGGTATAGCTTTAACTGGTCAAGCGCGCTCTCTATGCTTGAAGCCTCCACCCTGATCGTAAACGGCGCTAGTGGATGTAATGTTTTAGCTATGTACTTCGTTACTTCAACCGTCATCATCTCACCTTTTTTGGAATGAAGAAGGTGCATGTACGGCATTGATGATATGATTCATGAAGGAAGTCCCACTCGATCAACAACGGTGGAGGTTGCTGTTCAAAATGCGGGCATTCATACCATACTTGTTCCCCATTAGTCGTTCTAGACGCGTTTTTACAGTTCTTCGGGTTTTTAGCCATCATTCCTTCTTCGCCTCTAGTGCTTCACGTAGCCATATAAGCGCTTGTAATGTTCGTACCTTCATGCATACTTTGCAAGCACAAGATTTTTGTAATGCTTCTCTTTGAAGCTCTTCTAAGCTTGCTAGTACTTTGGCGATGAGTACGCGCGTGTTGTTCGTACTCATCATTCTCCCCGTATAGAGAGTATGGGGAGAGAGTATTTAAGGCTTTGTGACCAAAATCACAATCAACAATAAAATCACAATCAAGAAAATAGTCATAAAAGAATGAATGAGAAGAAAAAAGAAGGGATCGAGGTTATAAAGCATTTTGTTACTCTTCTCTTAATATTCGTCTTCTAGTCGACGGCTTCATCCAGTAATGCCAGACCCAAGCCGCCAAGGCGTATGGGTCGTCTACCTCCGGGTGTTCCTCTTCTATTCTCCTAACGGCCCTGTAGAACCATTTTTTGGGCGGGCGTCTGGGGTTTGCTCTTGGGAGAGAGAGACTGACCCTCACCCTCTCCCTCTTCCCCTCCTCCTCTTTTCCACCCCTCCTCCTCTTCTTTCTTCTCTTAATAGCGGTAGAATGGTATAGTGAAAAATGCCAGATTCCTCGAACGTACTTTTTACACCATCGGCAGTAAATCATTTACCTCCTCCTTCCTAGCTCATACCCTGCTAATCCTGCTATCAACATTAGAACCGTGGCTAACACTTGACCGTCCACGTTCTTTAAAAAAGCGAACAATTGAATTATTAATAAACATGTAATAGCGTAATGCTTAATGGTGAACTTCATTAAACTACACCGTACCTCGCTTTTAACGCGTTTAAACCGTCACCATGAGATTTTCTCAACCGCTCAGTAAACTCATCGGTTTCACGTAAAAGCTTCGTAAGCCATTCCTTCTTCTTCGCTTTCCTCTGCTCTTCTCTTATTTCGTTTAAAAGCTCGTAGAAGATACTGGCTTCCTCCTCTTCTAACTCTCTATTCAGTTCAGGAACGTATATTTTCACTCCGTTACCACCTCCATCTTTGTTAAGCCCGGCATAGCGCCAGTTACTTGAGCCGAGTAGTCAAACTCGTAAACTGAGTACTTGCACGTATAGGCTACTAAGTTAACTTCAGTCACCACGTAAACATCTATGTCAGGTACGCCTAGCGTCTGTATTTTATGTTCACCTCCACTTATTGTTTCGGTTTTAGCACTGGCATCGGCGCATTCGTAAATGTGAAACTCGAATATGCGTTCGTATACACCTACACTATTAGAAAGATCTAGGCATAATAATAAGTACCGTACGCCCTTCACCTTAACGAAATAACCCAGTGTGTAACCGCTAACGAGTACTTCAACGTAGTTTACGTCATCCGTGCTAACTTTAAGATGAAAATCTGACCTACCTGTTCCACCTCCTGTAGCTCTGTGATATATCACCACGTCTTTAACCGCGCCTAAATCAATTTTAAGCATGGGGATAGTGCCGCTCTGATCGTCAGCCGCGTTAAGTTGCCAATACGTATCGATGCTATCATCTATTAAATCTGAACGTACCGGTGGCGCGGCTTGACTCCAGCCCGGCTGAATCGTATAATTGTAGTCTACTATCGTTTTAAGCTTCGTCCTGCTGAACTCGTATACTGAAGCACCCGCGCCCGCGAAGCGTATATAACGTTCAAAGTTAGGTGGAAAAGTGGTTTTTTTGTAGAGCCGTGTACCCCAGTTTACACTTGTAGGTGCTACGATTGTTGATACGCCCATGGGTTTACGTGTAAGTCTAAGCGACATGTTTACCACCTACGTCATCATTAAAGCATGTATAAGCATAGCGTGTTGCAGTTTTAAGATTTGATTCGATATTAAAACCATACTGTTATCATTATGAAGTGTACCTCCATCATCTGAAGCGTTACTATGTTGATGAGGTTTAACAGATGTAAGCTCTATTTCACTCATATTTTCACCTTCCTTAATAATTCATCAACTAGTTCCTGAGCTAAGAGGAAGGGATGCACTTCAAAGCCCCCCGTAACTTCGTGAGGTATAAGCTCTATCTGCTCTATTAATACGTTTTTAAAGCTGTATACGCCTCCCGCGGGGAGGGTGAGAGTCTGAGTCTCTCCGTTGAGCCGAATACTTAGCGGATTAGTCCCATCCTTATTCAGAACAATAGTATCTAAAGCTATGCTATGATTATTAATCCAGAAATTATACGTCACTCTATCAGTAGATCCGACGATAGGAGAGATAGGTACACGTGGATAATCCTGAAGAGGTTTGCGTGCTAATATAGAAAAAATTTTTGAAGGCATGCTAGAATACGCCCCTCTTTACTATTCTACTCCTCTCGCAAACTTCACTATAAAGCCGTAATCCGCGGCTGTACCCGCCGTCTGGGTTACACGAAACTGGTACTGACCGGGTGAAAGATCCAACGGTCCAACCGCCATACGTCCAGCACTACTTGGATCTAGTGCTTCACTATAAAATCTTCTACCCGTGTCAACGCCATTCTTGAAAAGCCGAATCACGTAGTAGTTCCCTGAACTTGGATTAGGTGAATTCGTTATATCTAAAATCGTGTTTGGCTTTGTAAGTATAAACTGGTACTCATTTGTTTCCTGATCAAGCGCTCTTACCTCGGTATTTAAAGCCGATATAGTTGCTTTGAATTTGCGAATCATGGGTGCTGGCATAATACCACCTTAAAGCGATTCAACAACTCCCCCTCTTCCGAACCCAACTCCTGCACTTAGATTATCGAGTAAAGTGGCTATGCCTTCCTTCACGCCTACGCTAACCATATCGGCATTATCCATGTTTATAGCCTGATCGATGAAGCCCGTAGCTATCTTTTGAACTGCTGGATCGTAGTTGCCTACGCTAAAACCTGTAAGCGAGTTTTCACCTATCAATTTTTTCATAGCCCAAAGCGTCACTACGCCCGCCAGTATACTCTTCCAGCTCATATAACGCCCTAGACCACGAAGACCTCTCCTAATTCTACGAGCCGCGCGCCTCGGGCTTAAATAGCGCCTCCTCCTCCTTGCACGACGCGCCATATTACCACCTATTCAAGCCTCCCCCTTTCACGAAGAGTTAACCATCCGTTCACCATTTTTTCATGGTGATGAGTAACGTAGGAATCTCTAGCCGCGAAGGTTCCGAAGGCGAACTGGGTTCCAACGCCTCCCGAAACTTGGAGGCTTCCAGCTTGGTAGGCGGTAAAGGAACCGCCCACCGGAATCCCGAAGTGCTTCATCAGGAACGGTAGTCCGAGAATCACGAATATCAATAGAAGCGGTGCTAACACTATCCAAGCCGCCATATTACATTATCACCTATACGGGGGTTGGTGTTGCCTTAAGCCTCTCCTCACAACTATATAGTTGTGAGTCATACCTTCTAGGTCACCGTGATTATCACAGTCACGCTTATATATAAGAGTTGTGACTAGTAACTGTGAGGTCTAACTGTGATTTTAGACTTAAATATTGTGATTTTATCATCGCTAGGAATGGGTGTAATACTGCTACTTTACAAGTATTTCTCAACTAGTCCCCGACGCTTACACAACACTATCAAAATGTATGAGGATATTATAGAGGATCTGAAACTTGAAAATAAGAGGTTAAAAGGACGTATACGCTTCTTGGAGGGAGGGTCTCCCCCTCTCCCTCTCTCAGAGAATACACCTGTAGAGCAAGCCCTCACCCAGCTGGTCTCACATCTACCCAGATGGGCGCGTCCAATTGCGGAGGGCGTAATAGACTGGGCTAAAAAGAACCCTGAAAAAGCTCAAGCCCTCATAAATCAATATATAAAGAAGGAATCAGGAGGAGGGGGAGGAGAGACATTATGATGATTATTTTTGACGACTGGAAAAGCTATGTTCATTTAATATTCGGCTTCTTTGTTGGCTTTCTTCCCCTCCCCTTCAAAATCATAAGCTTGATATCGTTCGCAATATATCAATTCGTAGAGTACGTAATAATTAAGCTCAATATTCTTATCACGGGTGGAGAAGCCCATGATGAAGTTTTAAGCGATATAACCGAGTTTATGATCGGTTTAGGTCTCGCCAATCTATTCCAAATATTCTAGCCTAGGGAGGCTTGCCTCTCCACTCTAAAAACCTCCGGTCGTGATGGAGGTTGGGGGCGTCTGATGATGAGATAATGAAAAGGGAGGTTTTCATTAACTATCATCATTTTTGTAGCTAACACCATCATTTAATGTATGAGTAGTAAATCAGAGCTAATATACTAGAGTTCTAATGAAAAAGAGAGAGAAAAAAAGAAGGGAAGGTTCATTTCACCCTGTACACGGTGAACACTAGGGTTCCCTCCTCGTCAGCATAAACCTCTCCGTAGGCTACGGCTTTATGTTCTAAGAGCCAGTCCTGAAGTAACTCTTGATACTTAGACCACCTCTCTCCTCCCCCGCCTTCGTAGCGGGGGGCGCCGGGAGCATCTCTCCCAGAGGGGGGGTACTCCCCGACTACCTCCCTTCCATCTGGGAAGTAGGCAACAATTACAAATTTTTTCTTCATTCTTTTCCACCTCAGAAAAAAGTTAGGAGGGTAGGAGTTTGGCTTTGATCTCTTTGATCGCTTCGTGTGCTGATGTGCGGACGAAAACGTACGTCATGTACTCGTATACTGACTTTCTATAATCTCCGAAGCACCGCAAGAAGTTCTCGAAGGGTATGTTCTCCTTCGTTCCGTCATCGTAAAAAACAGTTA
>JAWAXJ010000073.1:0-5498 GCA_038896955.1 Desulfurococcaceae archaeon | reverse complement strand
GAGGCTTAAAGAGTTGACTGGAAAAGATGGGACCATACCCATGAGGCTACTGATGAGGTTGAAGACCCTGAAGCGGGCGAAATGGGTTCCCCCTAATTTCATTGAGAACTGTCTTCTTCAGATATTTCCTAGATACTGTTTTCATTTTCACTTCGTTTCTCTTATACTCTATCAAATTCCAGGTAGCTTAGGAATGATGCTTCATGAACATAAGACTAGCAAAGATTTCGAGTTTCTTTCAACTCTTTCAGATAGGTTTCTAGTTCTCAAGTACAACAACGGGTTTACCATCATTCCTCATTACAGTGTCGAAAAGCCCATCACGTTCGAGATGACAAAGAAGTTAATGGAGATAGCTAGAGAGGCTATAGAGCTTCTGCCGATTCCTGAAAATCTGAAGATAAGAAGTAATCGGGAAATACTGAAAGGTTTGGAGGAGGATCTCTCTAGATCGTCAGTGGATGGGTCGGAGTTGATGGGGTTCTAATTCAAATTCTATAACTAAAGAATAGGTGGGGAAAAGTGGGTGTCGTAACTGTCATTACTTCTATATTTGCCACTACTCTATATAATAAATACAGTCATGAGCCTCATGAACGGGGGTCAATAACTGAACCAAAGAGTTCCATAACTGCCGTGGAGATAGTCTATAACTGCCGTGGTGGTCGTTCTCTTCGTGTAGAATTTCCGTGTTAGAGAATGGGTGGTTGTGGTGGTTAGGGAGGTTAGGGGGGTGTGGTTTCCGTACATCTATGTAGGTTATGGTCGTTTTCCGTCTACCTACGTAATTCTTTATCGTAGTATTGAGGGGTGGGAGGTGGTGTACGTCCCATCTAAGTTTCTCCTTTCTTTGGATGGGGTTAGAATTCTTCTCCAGTTTCCAAGGTGTGATCCAATTTTCTGTTCTTATGTCTCTCCCAAGAGAATTGTCGTTGAGAAAATACCTGAGGTTGTGGTCAAGGGGATAAGGGAGGTTGGTAGGGTTAGGGATGTATTGGAGTACGGATATCTTACTGGTGTTGTGAAGGTTGTTGTGTGGAAGTATACCGTGGATGACCTTATCTCGTTTGGTAGAAGGTTGGATACCAGAATAGATACGGGGGTGCTTCGCTGGGCTAGTCCATGGTTTCCGGGTAACCTCTGTGGGTTGGTGTATTTCATGGAGGAGGGTGTGTTCACTTCTCTGGATATGTATATTCTCCAACCTCTATTGGATCTTCAGTTAAGGGATAAGACTCGTGTCAGTATTTTTCTTATCGAGAGAATGGAAGAGATTAAGAGTTTTCTTTTGGTGGTTGTGAAGGGATCTTTCCATGACCTGTATTAAGGACAGTCCACAGTTTTTGCTCGAGATTACGGATCTGTGAGTTCGTCGATCATAGCTTGTGGGATTTACTTACGTTTTCATGGGTGAGTTCGGTGATGGCTAATAGCGTCTGATGGTGGTTGAGCACTATAGCCATTTATGCTTATGCTAGCGGGTAATCAGGTAACGTGGGTTCACAAGCTTTCGCGCCTATTCTTATAGGACTAATGACAGACTAGATCAAGGTTAACCGAAGAAACATATTCATGATTTTAAGAAAGGAGTTCATATCAACAACGTTCATACTCCTGCTTCTCCTACTGATAGCGTTTGCCGTAGGGTTTGCCATACCTCCGTTGCCGCGCTGGACCTACATTACTCTCTTGGAGCAGCGTTGGTCGTAGTGTCTGTCCCCACCGCCTCATGCTACATAGCAGAAGTCATACGTCTCTTCCTATATCTACTACTAGCAAAGCTAGGTTAGTCCCTATAGCAACCTCAGCCTCGGTAGCTACAGGATAAGCGGTATACGTACAGTTACGGTTCGCTTCCTTACGGCATCAACGCTTTTCGCAATTTAGCTCTATGCAGTACTGTAATAGGGTGTATTAACAGGTAACCTCGAGGTTCTGCCGTGAGACAGCGTTGAGTAAGCCTTCATGCTTATATACTCCATTTATCATGGTAATGATGTTGAACTTCCTAACATCTCTGATTGTTGGAGGGAGTATGAAGGAGGTTAACTTCGGGGTTCACACTTTTTTATCTTAAGTTTTTCCTATATTAGGGGGTGCACATTGGTTTTAGTAGTACACACGAGTGATAATCACCTTGGAGTTGACAAGTACGCGGGGTCTCCTCTAGCAGTTGCGTATGTGGATGTTTTCAACGAGATAGCTGAGAAGACTATTGAAGTGGGTTCTCGCTACCTAGTCGTAGCCGGGGACATGTTTCACTCAATAGACCCATCAACAGATGTGATTCTTTCAGCTATACGTGTGCTGAAGAGACTTAATGATAGCGGGGTTAGAGTTGTTGTTGTACCTGGTAATCACGATAATTCTACCATCAGGAAGGGTGTACTGGATGTTCTAGCTGAAGCCGGTCTAATACATCTCCTAGACTACAGGGAGGAGTACGATTCCCTATTCCTTAAACCCATCGTCTTTGAGGATGACAAGCTAGTATTTTACGGTGTTCCCGGCTTTCGGGGCCTCAAGGAGCTGGGCTACCTGAGTAAAGGTACGGTAAGGTTCCTCGAGCGAAATAAGTACGAGAACTACAACGTTGTGGTTGTAGTACATACAAGTGCGAAGATGCGCGAATATGACCCAACTAGGTATAGCACTAGGTACGGTAAGATCGCCACGGATGAGTATGAACTGCTCCGCAAAGTCCCACCGCATACGAGGTACGTAGCGCTTGGTCACATCCACATACCTGTTCCACTCGAGAAGATGTTTGAGAGCAGGGCTGCTTACCCCGGTGCCCCCATCGGAATGGATGCAAACGACCTAAGGGAGACAGTATGGCTCGTTGAAAAGGGCGTTAAGAGAAGAGTTCTGCTAGTAGATATACTCCAGGATCCCCCAAGCATAAGGGCTATCGAGCTAGAGAACACCCCTTTGATTGTTCACCGAGAGGTCGAAGTCAGCAGTCCTAGCGATGTGATGAACCAACTCACGAGGATCGTATCGGAACTGCCAAGTGAGCCCAAGCACAAGGTAGTTCTACTATACCTAAAGAATCTCGAAGAGCTAGACGCTAGAATTCTTGGAGTAGCGAAGGAGATATCAGCTAAGCGGGGTGTTCACATAGAAATACGCCTGAAAAGACGTGAAGAAATATCAGAACTATTCGCGACTCTATCTCAGCTGAGCGAGCTAATAGAAGTAGACGTCGAGAAGACTCTAACGGGTATTGAAACCCTAGAAGAGAAATTACTAGAGGACTTAGCTAGGAGGTACAAGCTATCAATTGGTCTCGATAAGCTGAAGTGGGTTTTAAGCAAGCTCGCTGAACCTGTTCCAAGTAGTTCCAAGTACGGGGATCTTCTCCTAGAGCTCGAGAAAGAGCTGATAGAAGCGTGAGATGCTTGGAGGAGAGTAGACTTTACGATGTAGTCAGAAAACTTGCGGAGGAGATGTACTCGGATTACGATGTATCCAAGAGAAGCAAAATAGTTAAACTACTCGAGGAACTGTACAGCAAGTATTACGTAGTTGAACTCATACGAGAAGGTAGACAAGAGCTCCCGGTAGTATTCGTTGACGCCGGCTTCCGAGTCTTCGAAACGGATGTGACGATCCTAATCGCAGTTAACATCGGGGCCCGCATAAGAGATGAGGATGGCGTTCTCCGTAGGGTTTCGGAGCTATCGGACTTTCCTCCAATCGAAACGTACTTCATATATGGAAGAATAGTTGAGGAGGAAAGTAAGCCTGAGTTCAAGCTCCGCATATTCCCGGTGGATGAATCACCCCTTCTTCTCCCCCAGGAAGTAGCCGAAAAGATCTCAGAAGATATCACTAACATAGTTAACACTAGGTTGGACATTCAGCCGAAGGACAAGGCAGGCGCCTGGCTTAAGAAGAGAGAAGAGCATGCGAGAAGATTCAAAAGGCTCGTAAAGTACATTGAGGGTCTACTCGAAATAGCCTACACCATGAAAACCGGAGACCTAGTAGCTAGAAGGTCTGTAAAGGTTGTAGATGGAACTCTCATTAGGTGGTTTGGGTTAAAGCAATTGAAGATGTTTAAATTTGAAGGACTAGACATCCTAAGCGCGTTTCTAAATGTAGACAAGGCGGAGGTAGCTAGGAAAATTGAGGAGGTCTACGGGCTTGTGAAGACAACGAAGTTTACCTCCATAGCGAGAGCTAGAGCTATTTTCAGGAGGTATGGCTTCAGTAGTTTAGGGCTCTACGCAAACGTAACAGAGGAGTCAGCAAAAGCCACTACGGAGGAGCTCAGCAAAATGTTGCTCGAAGGTGCTATTGACAAAAGTACTGCGGAGGATGCCCTAACCACGTTGATCAGGATAGCTCATCCCTACACAGGTATTCAGGTCGCGAGGTTCCCGGTTACAGCAGACAACGTAAACATATTGTACCTAGAAGTACACCACGATAAACCAGTATTAGACATAACTAACAACGAGGTTCGTTGCGATTTGGTATCAGCGAGGGAGCTTCAATCGAAAGTTGAGGAAGCCGTGAACAACATACTAGTGTATAGGTCGGCGATCGAGGGGTCTCCTCCGCATGGGTTTATGGAGGTCGATAGAGATGTTAGACTAGGAGGTGTGATGGCTCGCAAGATAGAGAACATGATAGTACACTCCATAAGAGAAGTTACGAGAGAACTCGGTCACCCACTAGAGCTCGTATTTAGTAGCGCATGGAGGATGAGGATAGGGTATGGGTGAAGAGGATGCCTAGCTTTCAAGTAGGTGTTGTAACTGGTTGGGAGAGTGATGCGGTTAGAGTGCTACTGGGAAACAAGAAGTACGCTCCATCTCTAGGCGACATTCTCTACATCACGGAAGCGAGGGAAGATGGTTACTCGAGAACGGTTCTCATGGAGATAGTGGGGTTCGAAGGAGGGCTTCCACCATACGCATCTACACCACTATACCAAACTCAGTCTCAGTATTATCTCGCGCAACAAGAGGTTATCGCAAGAGCTAGGTTGTTCATTGAAATAGTGAATACTACTAGTGGGAAGTACCTAAGTAAAGCTTCACGCCCGCCTCCACTACTATCGCCGGCGTACCTCCTGAGGGTAGGTGATAGAGAATCGGAGGAAATAATGAGGGATTTAACAGAGTATGTGAGTGCCGAGGGAATAGCTGTTGCGATGCTAAGGTCCGGTGTTGCACACAGCGAAATACATGCGAAAGAGAGGCACTTTGAAAACGCGTACTTCAGGTTGAATTTGAACAAGCTAGTCCCGAAGCACATTCTGATTGCCGGTCAAACAGGGTCCGGTAAGACGAGTGGTTTAATGGGATTACTACTAAAGTATGCACTAGAAACAACTGAGCCTATAGGATGGCTTGTTATCGATAGACACGGCGAGTATACACCCAAAGAGGGATACGTAGAGGGTAGGTTTATAGGACTGCTCGTGAGAGCTGTAGCGAGTAACCATAGGGTCAACAGTAAAGTCACAGTTAAGACTTTCAGGTTGG
>JAWAXJ010000072.1:0-5551 GCA_038896955.1 Desulfurococcaceae archaeon | reverse complement strand
CTACTCCAGCATATGACTCGTTGTCCACCTTGAGAAGAGCATTACCGCTTATCAGGAATTTCAAAAACCACGTGTGTTCTGTCGAGGGAACATTCACTTCAGTTACAAATACGTGAACTCTATCCGGGCTCGTCTCGGTGTAGAATGGTAGCTTGACCATCTCCCCATTGTACAGCCAATAGGATACCTCCATGCTACGAAGAATTGAGGAAGCTAGTATATCGAAAGCTCTTCTCTCTACATCGCGTAACCTCAAATGCATGCACCATGCTTTATTTAAACCGTGGTTCCACGTAAAACTTTTACCCGGGTTAAGCGATATAAATGTGCAACTATTCATTAGCACGTAGTATGCTTCAGCAAACTTGCATTCTACTGAAACCGAAAAATGCTTGCTTACACAATGTTATGTATTAGTACCAAGTTCCTTCATCATTTCGCCTGCAGAAAACAGTTCGCACTCCTCAATGGGTTGTTCAGTAAACAAGCCGACAAGATTTGTTTTCACGGTATCAGCTACGATGTAGTATCCCTCCTTGACCCGAGCTTTCTCGTTACCTGGTAAGGTTTTTAATGTAGATTTTAAACGCGAGGATTAGCGAGATTACCGTCCAGATCACAAGCCCAGCTAAGTTAAATACTATATCAACGGATGCAGTGTAGTTAAAGCCGTACCTGTATATGTTTACAGCCATGCTCATCGGCGAGTAGTAGGCTAGAGGAGCTGCTGGCCCTAGTCGAGCTGCTAGTGCTGCTTCAGGGTAGAAAACGTTTGAAACAAAGAAGAATACGAAGTATACAAGAGACCTTACTGCAGCTTGCAGATTGAAGTCTCTGGTTAAAGTAGATAGTGTTATTGATAAGCTTGACATGATTGTTGCCAGCAGTAGAGAAGCAATGAAGATCAAGAACCACTTATCTATACTAGGAACACCCATGAGTATAGTAGCTAGGATTATGAAACCAGCCTGGTACATGAACCCTCGTAGAATTCCACCCACGATCCTCCCAGCTACAAGAGCTCTGCGGGTAATTGGTAGAGATACGAGGTACTGAGTAACCTCTCTCCTAAGCTCAACACCAACCTCCCTACCAATGCTGAATGCGGATATGAATATTGAAAGACAGAGTACACCTGGTGTTATGAACCTTACGTAGTCCGGAATTAGAGCAGGGTTCACGAGACCGCGGAATATCACAGCGAATATGACGAGGTCGGCTATGTTCATCGCAACTTGCCCGGCGAGCCAGTATATGTTGCGCCAAAACCTGTTGAGGTCCCTCAATGCGACCAGTAAAACCCCTCTAAACCAGTTTTCCAAAGCTAAGCTCACTTCCAGCCACCTGCTTCTAGCTTTTTCTCGTAGTACTCTATCGCGATAACAAGGAGACCCATGGAAAATGCTAGAAGGAAGACAACCGTGGGTACTAGTCCGTGTCTGAAGACCAGGTAGTATTCGGGGAACACGATGATCCTGAGGAAATCCGACAGATGAGTTATTGGATTCATTAGAGCCGCTACGTAGTAGGGTGCTATACCTGTAGCTTCTATAGCGGGTAACGGGTAGAAAACCGTGCTCAACCTTATAAGCATAGCGTCTATTGCTCCTATGAGTATGTCTGTTAAATCGGTTGATCTTATCGAAAACACCAGTAGCAGAACAAAACTAACAACACCCATGGAGAACACCAGTGCTGCTATTACAGATACGAGCGCTGTGAGTACACTGACGGACCCTAGAACTATGAAGACTAGAACCATCATGGGTAAAGTGAATATGATTGTCGACAAACCGCATCCGAGAACTCTGCCAACAGCGAACACGCTTCTCTTGATGGGTAGAGACAGGTGATACTCTACTATTCCATCATCAAACTCCTCTGCTATTATGTATCCCCGCGAAATGCTAGTCGAATAGAGTAACGATGTGTACACACCAATGAGGTAGAAGTAGTAGTAGTCTACTCCACCAGTGTAATCTACGACAACCCGGCTAACAATGTGCGAGATAACTCTTGCAAAAACCAGTACCTGTATGGTAAACCAGGTTACACGCATAGCTAGGAATATCTTCTGGTTTTTAAGCTTCGTTAAATCCCACAAAGCAACAAGAAGCAACATTCTAACGTTTTCTCTGAGACTAGAATTCTTCACGTAGCCTCGCCCCAGTTATGTAGGTGAATACATCGTCGAGAGTTGGCTCTTTGACCATTACTCTGAGTACTCTGACGTTGTTTCTCCTGAAAGTTTCAACGACGTCTACTACCTTTTCTTCGCCTTTCTCAAGGTAAATCCTGATGATGCCCGCTGACACCTCGACTTTCCCGAGTTCTCCGAGTTCGTACTGTAGCTTATCTGGTAATCTGCTTCCATCAAACTGTACCTCTATAACATCCCCCCTTGGGATAGAGTCTTTAAGCTCCTCTATTGTACCAAGTGCTCGTAGTTTCCCTCTGTATATTATCGCTATTCTCTCGCAGACCTTTTCAGCTTCAAACATGTCATTAGTTGCTATGATCACCGTTGTTCCCTCTTCTCTGAGCTTCTTAATGGTATCCCATAAAGCGTGCTTCGAGAGAACATCTACCTGCGCGGTAGGCTCATCCAGTATTGCTACACGGGGTTTCTGTATGAGAACCTTGGCTAACTCTACCTTTTTTCTTGTTCCCCCACTCAACTGGTAGAACTGCTTATTCCGGTGCTCCCACAACCCCAGGGTTTCCATCACCTCTTTTACAACCCTCTTGGCATCGCTAGCAGAGTATCCTACAATCCTAGCGTGCCATAGCAGTAGCTCGTATGGCTTATCGATCCACATGGCCTTCGGCTCCTGAAACGCTATTCCAACAAGCTTTCTCACAATGTAGTCTTCTTTGGTAACACTATGACCATAGACGTAGATGTCTCCACTAGTAGGCTTATATACGGTTGCTATTGTTAGAAGAGTTGTTGTTTTACCTGAGCCGTTGGGACCCAGCAAGCCGAATATCTCGTTCTCGTATATGGCTAAGTTCAAGTTGTCAACAGCTGTGAAGTGCCCGAACTTCTTGGTAAAGTTTACAGCTTCAACAGCTATGGACTTCATTTTAAGCACTCTACACGCCATAACTCCCTAGAATATAAGCTCAGTTATAAGGATAACCTGTGAAACACCTCTGCATCAGTAGCAGCTTTCCAATTATTACTTTTAGTTAAGTGTCAACCTATTTCTACATTAATCTCAGCCATGGAACTTTAGAATAGTACCTTGTTAAACATATTGCACGCTGTTTACTCAGGTCTAGAGAGCACTATTGCTTTGTAGCGTGATAAACCCAAAGTTTTACCAAGGGTTAAACTTATATATGAACTCGAAGAATACGTAAAGGTAAGTTTTTTCATAACATAATTTAGAAGCAAAAGAAGTTTCGCAGTAGTAGGATTTCCTATTTTAGTCTCAACGTTACTTACGAAGGGATTTGAAAAACCGGTTTCTTGTACTCTACGCTATAACGCTCTTTGTTGAAGAATTACTAAAACACGTGGAAGATGTGAATGAGCCCTTTAATTTGTTCATGAAGGTAGTACTTTCCGGGTTCTCCGGTTTTGTGCTTGGGTCTACGGAGGTGCGCTCATGCTGTAATAGGAATAGCCATCTCATGGTATTGTATCTATGAAAGAGCGCCTTACGACGTGCGAGCTTTAAGTGATTTGTGCAGGAAGGGTTTAACTCGTGTTCTTTGATGTCGGATTTACGTATATATTTTCTTTTCGTATTTATTCCCTACTTATTGGTAAGCTGTGTATGGGTGATGCAAATCGCCATTTATAGATAGACGCATATATGAGCATCCAATTTTGACCTTTCATAGAGGAAGAAGGGTTGTAATGTACTTTGAAGGAGAACCCGTTGAAGCCTATGAAGGAGAGAGTGTTGCTGTTGCGCTGTACGCTATCGGTGTAGATGTTTACTCGTGGAGCCCTAGGCTGGGAAGACCCAGAGGACCTTTCTGCATGATAGGTAAATGCAGTAGTTGCTTCATGACTGTGAACGGTGTGCCCAATGTTAGAACGTGTAGAATGCCAGTTAGGGAAGGACTGGTTATTGAGAGGCAACGCGGCTGGGGAAGACTACCAGTTGAAGCATCCACAAGCGTTGAACAAGATGTCAGTAGCGAGAAGCTCGAAGCAGATCTGCTGATAGTTGGTGGAGGACCAGCTGGACTAGCTGCTGCTCTTGAAGCTGCCAGCAGCGGTCTTAGTGTAGTTCTCGTGGATGAGCACTTTAAGCTCGGAGGTCAACTCCTCAAGCAAACTCACAAGTTCTTTGGTAACGTTGAGTTGTTTGGTGGATTACGCGGATTTCAAATAGCTGAGGAGTACGCAAGAAAATTGATCAAGATGCCCAACGTTAGAATACTCACAAGCTCCATTGCCTACGGCGTTTTCAGAGGGGGGATCGTAGGTGTAGCGAGCGAGAACACGCACTACTTGATTAAACCTAGAGCACTACTAGTTGCAACGGGTGCTCAAGAAAGGTTCATAGATTTCCCCAACAACGATCTACCCGGTGTTATAGGTGCTGGCGGAGCACAAACCATAATGAACGAGTTCGGTGTTAAGCCAGGGGATAGAGCCCTAGTCGTGGGCTCCGGTAACGTTGGTCTCATAGTATCCTACCAGCTTTTGCAAGCAGGTGTACCTGTTGAAGCTGTTGTTGAAATACTACCCGAGATTGGTGGCTGGTTCGTCCACGCTGCTAAGATAAGAAGGTACGGTGTCCCGATACTCACGAGGCACACGATCAAGTACGTTGAGGGAGACACCAGGGTTAGAAGAGCTGTTGTTGCTGGTGTTGATGAAAAGTTCAACTTCATCCCTGGTAGCGAAAAGGTCTTCGATGTGGACTTAGTTTTAATAGCTGTTGGACTGGAACCAGACACAAGGCTTCACGCGCAGGCTGGAGCTGTTATGAAGTACGTGCCTGAGCTTGGAGGTTTAGTACCTGTGAGAACCATGGATCTGGAGACATCAGTTGTGAACATGTACGTTGCTGGGGATTCCTCTGGTATTGAGGAGGCTACTACAGCCATACTCGAGGGTAGAATAGCTGCTCTCTCCGTTGTCTCCAAGTACGGTGATCCCAGTAAAGCATCGAAAGCCTTAGAGGAATCCGAGAAAATCCTAAGGTTTCTATGGAACGAGTACAGAGCATCCCCACTACTACAGAGAGCTCGCAGGGGGAAGGAGAGTGTTACTGTTACGCGCGAGGAGATGGAAGAGCTGAGGAAAAAGTACCCAGCACCTGTGAGCTTTGGGTGATATCTGTGGGTAAACTCAGGTTCCGTGAAACAGGAGTAATCGAGCTCTCAGAGCTGGAGCAACTCGGTTTGCTTCCACCTAGAGAAAGACTAGAAAAGGGGCCTGTTGCTGTTTTGGAGTGCCCCGAGGAGATCCCCTGCAACATATGTGTACCCTATTGCCCAACCAAAGCTATCGGTATGGATAGCATAATTGCTCTGCCGAGAGTAGACTGGAGCAAGTGTACTGGCTGCGGTGTATGCGTTGCTG
>JAWAXJ010000071.1:0-5671 GCA_038896955.1 Desulfurococcaceae archaeon | reverse complement strand
CCCAAGCAGTCCAAGTACAGTCGGTATAAAAGGTAGGAACTCCGCCCACACAACGTTCGCCTTCGGCACAATCACCATCCTTATAACTCCATCCTTAACCTTTACCTCCTCCACTTCAACAGGAAACCTCTCCTCAACCGCTTCCCTGACAACCCTCCTAATCCTCTCTGCCTCTGCCTTACCCCTGTAAACGACCTCGACTTCATACTTCATCCCCGGAACCATCTCCGTAAAATGACCGAGAACCTCTCCTTCCCTGTAAACCCCTAAAAGCTCGAACCTCACTTCTTCCTCACCACTCCAGCAACAGCTACTCCTCCAGCAACTCCCGCAGCAATAGGCAGACCATACTGCAGCATTACCGACTTCCAGTCAAACCCTACAGAAGGTGGTACAGGCTCAACTCCAGGCGAAACCTCCTCATACCCTATAACCCCAGTAACAGTTAAGTTTAAAACCACCTCCCAAGGAGCATAAGGCTCCTTCCAAGCCGTGAAAACGAAGCTGTTGCTCCCGTTCCTAAGGTACGGTAAAACCTCCCTCTCACCTTCATAAATTACTCCTCCTCCGAACAACTCCCACCAGAACCATTCAACCCTTTCACCGTTCATCTTCAGTTCAGCAGCAACCCTGCTCTGCGAACACCTAACCCTGTACTTCAAAGTACAACCGGTAACCTTTGTCTTACTCTCATCCCAAGATATACTTAACCTCCTGCTAACCCCGTTGTTGCTCCAGTTCCAAGGTATCCTCAACTCGTACTCCTCCCAGACTACGAACTCCTTTTCCGTTCAAACCACCTCCCCGCTCCCCACAGTATAAGGCCAGCCCCAAGCCCGACCAAAAACCCTGAAACAGCATCACCTTTAACGCTCACCGTTTCCTTAACCTCCTCTATTCTCGGCTTCTTCTCCAGTAACCCAGCTATAAACCTCTTCACTTCCTCCTGATGGCTCAGCACATACTCCATCCCCTTCTTAACCAGTTCATCTACCTCTACCAAGCAGCACACCTCCAAGGAGAACAGCAGGCGCCAGAAGCAAACCGTACCCTACAAGAGGAAACCCCGCACCCACAACCCACTCCACTCCAAGCGCCTTCTCAACCTCGTCAGCCCTGCAAGCCACTCCAACAACGTCGCTCCCAGCAAAGGCAAGGCCGACTGGACTGTTCCTGTCAGTAGAAAAAACAACGCTCCCGCTGTCACCCGGATAAACAAACGGCTGCTTTACAGTAAAGCACCTGTCAAACCTCACAGTACCGTACCCTTCCACATTAATGCTCACGTCTACCGCCTCTATCTTCCCGAAGGTAAGCTCACTCGTCCTCCCGAACTTCCTAACGCTCATACCTGCCCTAGGCTCAACCGACTCCACCGGCACACCTATCTCAAGCACTTCCCTCCTAATCTTCTCTGTAGGCACGAAAACCGCTGCATCAACCGTGTTCACTTTATTCTTCCTAACCTCCTCCCAAGCCTCAAGCTCACCTATTTTATCCTCCATCTTTCCGCCGTCGAAAACACCCGGTTGCAGTATCGGGTCTCCCCTTTCACCTACCACCGCCTCACCCCACCTCAGCGCTATCACATGATTATTGCTCAAACCCACCACCTCACCCTTTCTAAGGCACCAGCACCCGAGAGTACCAGCCGTAACCTTCGGATGCCCTATGCTTACTCCAGCAGGAACAGGCCTCCACCTGTCAGTAGTCCTCTCCAGTATCCCTACCCTCCCTATCCTCTTTACAACAACCTCCACTCCTTCAAGCGTCCTCGGTATAAAGGCCCTTACCTCCGGTGTAAACTCCTCAACGTAAACTATTATCTTCCCACCGGTACTCCCTACACCCGTAACTCCCTTTATCTTAAGCAGTTGCTCCCTGTACCTCTCAAGTACTTCGTTCACTTCTTCTTCCTCCCTATGGCGTACCCGACGCCGCCAAGGGTTCCAAGTACTCCGGCCAGCACAGCAACAGGTTTCCAGTCAAACCTAGGCGCACCGGGAACCTCGACAACCTCAATCTCCTTACTCGCCTCGCTAGGCGTGTAACTCCCACCCTCAAACTTCGCCTTAAGCGTGTACTTCCCAATCTTCCCTATCTTCACCTTAAAAGCATAGTTACCTCCAGAATCGGTCGTCGCATCGGCCACCTTCACCGTATCATACCACAGTCCAATTGTCTTACCCGCTATCCCAGCACCCGTGTCCTTCCTTGTCAACCTCCCAGTAACATCGAACTCCTCGTTTACCTTCACCTTGTCAGGCGCCGAAATACTTAAAGCCGTCTCAACCTCAAGCGTAACAGTTACTTCACTACTAACCGCTCCACTCTTCCTGTCCCTAGTCCTAAGCCTGCAGTAATCATAACCTCCAAAGTACTCTTTCCTAAGCTTAACGTAAACTTTACCGTTTATATCTGTACCGTACTTTCCTCCTATGGTGTAGAGAGCCGATATATCACCGTAAGTACCGCCGTATACTTCTCCCCAGAAATAAGTGTCAACCCAGTTCTTACGGTCAAAATCGTAATACTGCAGTACTATCTCTCCATCAACGTACGTCGCATCCATCTTCAGTTCTCCGCTGAACTTCAGTGAATCCCCAACCTTCCCGCTCTTCTTCTCAAGGACAAAGCTTAAACTGTAGACCCCTGTAACCTCTACCGCCTTGCTTGCCTCAGACGGCAGATAAACCGGCATTCAAACCACCTACGCCAGAGGATACAAGTAACTATTTTCAGCCGCAGCACCACCGTTATTAAGCCTCACAGTTGAACCGTCGCTTATAACAGTCCCTCCACCTCCAGCAGCTATAATGTCCCTCCAAGTAGTCCCACCGTCAGGAGTATACTGCACCTTCGTGTTAGCTCCAAGCTTCACAAGGTATATCCCCTTCGGTATAGTCGAAACACCTCCAGCAGCAACGCTCACAGCGCTCTCAGCACCGAACGTCCTCTTCAAGTCAGCGCTCACTATTTCTCCGTCAAGTATCTTCAGCGAAGTAACCGCGTTATTCGCAATCTTCGGCGTTGTAACTGCGTTATCAAGTATGTAGTAACTCCCTATCCTGTGGTTAAGCAGCTTCAACCGTACGCACCGACCGGTATCTCTATCCACTTCCCCGGCCTAGCCCTCAGTTGCTCGACCTTAAACTTGAACCCTGCCTTGCTTATCCTCGCCTTAAGCAGCGGAGCAGCCGCCCTGTTAATAACGACCGCGTACGGGTACTTGTCGTCCTCAAACGTAAATATCTCCCTGTTCGAGCTCCCCACAAACGGAACCTTTAACCCCCTCTCCTCAATAGTCGCCGTAACCCTCACAGTCCCTCCAGTAGTCTGCATAACAACTCCAAGCTCAAAACCGTACTCCGGTATCTCGTCTTCGTCAAGCACAACTCCCTCTCCAGCTCCAACTGGAAAGCTCATCTTCGCATTAGCCGCGCTAGCCCTATCTCCTCCAGCCACATAGTTATCACCGAACCTCACAACAGCACCAGCAGTCCCGCTTTCCTCAGTTATAGCCAGTTTCTTTATATAAGCAGTCCACTTCCCTGAAGGCGGTTCTGTAAAGTTCGTCGTAACCCACACAAGAACGTCTGTACTTGCCGCTCCAGCCTGATAAACGCTCACACTCCTCCTCGGCCTCTCAAGCATAAGGTAAGTCCCTCTGGCCTTGGACGCCCACAGAACCTTCGACGCCTCTGGATGCATCAGCTTCAGTATCACGTCGTCAACTAAGTCTATCCTCCACTGCCCGAACCATCCATCCTCCAGTGCAAAGTCCTTCTCAAGTGAGAAAACCTTGCTCCTATCCCCAGCAGTCCCAGCAGGCGCCAGTCCAGTAGTAATATTAGCATGCTCCGCATCAAGCAAGTCAACTATCTCTGCCTGCACAGGTTCAACGTGCTTAACGACGTAATACTTATCAAATATCTTAACCGCTTCGCCTATCTTAACTATAGGCTCAAGCTTCTCCTCGTACGGAAAACCCGGCATGCTTTTCCCCCCTTACAAAAAAATAAAACGGGAGCATAAAAAACTAGCTCCCGAAAGCTATCACGGTAAATGTAACCCCGCTTAAGTCAGTACCAGCACTCACCTCTACAGCAGGCCCGGCCGCATCAGCCGGATAATCGTACCTGTAAACCTTTATCTTCCCCGCAACGTACTCAGCCTTGTACCCTCCGCTAGCGACCACAACAGCCGCCTCAACCGTCTTTAACCCGGTATCGTAAGCAAACCCTCCAGCCGCATAAGACGTTGGCCCAGCAACGCTCCCAAAGCTTACCTTATAATACCTCCCAGCACCTCTAGGCACTGCTGCAAGCTCCAGCAGCACCGGCATTTAACCACCTAGCCTTCGTGCTTAACCGTTATGTTCTTTCCCATCGGCTCTACCACGAAGCCCAGCAAAACAACGTTCTTATCAGTAGCGCTCTTAAAGGCCATCTTCCAGCTCAGGTAGTCCTTTGGCCCCCAGAGGCACAGTATCGGCGCCCCATCGCTCCTTACAAATATTCCTCCGTAAGGCCTCTCAACGTAGCAGTGTTCAACCTGGTCAGTATACAAGTTCTCCTTCCCGTTGAAAAGCGCTATCAGCGTCAAATCCGGGTTCGGCGTTAAGTCCACGAAACCGTAAACGCCTATAACAGTATTCTCAGCAACCTGGAACCCTGGAGCCGTAACCTCACTAAGCGCATTCGGCGTTAAATCAGCTGCAGCCTCTATCCAAGCCTCCTCCTTAGCCACGGCCTTGGTCTTAAACGCTACATCTATCAGCGACGCGTCAACAGCAGCAGGATCACCTGGACTTATGCTCCTTATTGACAGCTCTGATACCGGCCTCCCAATCCTCTTCACCGCATAGCTTATTGTTCCCTTCAAAGCCGAAAGGTAAAGCCTCCTCCTTTCCTCAGGCGTCAAACTGCTTAAAGGTATCGTGGGCATTCAACCACCTCCTACCTTACATACGCCTCCTCTGCTCCTCCAGTCTCAGGCGTAACCTCCACCACCTCAGGCGCAGCCTCCTCAACCTTTGGCGCAACCTCCATCCTAGCCGCAACCGCCCTAGCCGTAACCGCAACCCCCCTGAGCCTCAAAGCCGCAGTCTCCGCTAACCCCGGCACTCCACCCGGATAAGCCCTAGCGATCAAATCCAACAGTATACTTCCCCAGCTCCCGTAAGCCATGGTCTCAGCAAAGAAGCTCCACATCCCCCCAGTCCTTTCGCTCACGAACCAAGCTATCGCCCCAACAAGCGCCTTCACAACCGCCTTAACTCCGAGCTTCACGTCACCTTTTAACCCCGCCGCCCTAGTCCCGAACTCGCTCACAAACTCTCCAGCAGCAATCCCAGTACCAACTCCAGCCGCACCCGTAGCCTTAACCTTCAAATCCTTGAACACTTAAACCACCTACTTCAGCCCCTTCTCCTTTAAAACTGTCTCGTAAATCTTCTCTATCTCCGCCCTTCTATCAGGCCAGTTCTTCTGCGCAAGCGACTTCTTCGGATAGAAGGTCTTAGTACCGTCTGGCAACGTTACCATCTCCACTCCCTTAGTCCCGGCATAAGCCTTGCTCACCGCTATAGCCCAGCAGTTACCGTAAGCCAAATTTCCGTGCTTCTTCGCCACGACGTAAAAGTCAGCTCCCCTCTGCTTCTTCCAATTCA
>JAWAXJ010000070.1:0-5701 GCA_038896955.1 Desulfurococcaceae archaeon | reverse complement strand
AACCGAAGTGAAATTGGTGAGACGGTGAGACAAACTAGTATTTTCAATGGTTTTTGGTGAGACAGAGGGGTGAGACGGTGAGACAAGTGAGTATTTTCAATACTTTCCGCGTCTCACTCCCCCCTGAAAATTCCTGAATCGGTGAGACAAGCTAGTATTTTCAAGGCTTTTTGCGAAAAGCAAGGTTTTTCAACGCTTCCCAGGCAGAGGGGGGTATAAAAGGTGAGACAAGCTAGGATTTTCAAGGCTTTTTGAGTAGAGCTAGGATTTTCAAGGCCTGCACGATACTCTGTGGACCCTTCCCCTTTGTGTGCAGGCCTGTGTGGGCGTAGTCCCCTCGAAAACCCCCCGAAATTTGCAAAATTTTGGGGGTTTTAGGGCGTTTTCTGGGTTAGGGGGTATTAGAGTACGCCCCCCCTCGAAAACCCCCCGAAATTTTGGGGAATTTTTGGGGGTTTGAGCCGTTTTTTGGGGCTTCTTCCTTCCTCCTTCCAATTGACCCGTGCTCCATGTGCTTATTTCGTTCGTCCGTTCGTGTGCGTGACGTGAGGAGTTGACACGTTCCCGTTCGTTTGCTAGGTTATCTCCGTGAAAAAGGCGGGGGGTTTGGAGCAAGCACATGATAGAGTTACTCTCCGACCCCCCGACCGTGTAAAGGAGGGGTCCATTGGGAGAGGGGGAGAAGAGGACCAGGTGCGTGATGGTTCGGTTTAGCGACAGCGAGTATGCGGTGGTAAGGGAGAAGGCGGAGCGTTTCGGTTCACCGGTTGCGTCGTACTGTAGGGCAGCGGCGCTTGCGGGGAGGGTGGTGGTTGTGAAGGCCCGGAGGGTGGAGCTTGACAGCGTTGTGTTGTTCAATTTGCATCGGATTGGCACAAATCTCAATCAGCTTGTAAAGATGTTGCGTCAGACGAAACCGAAGCACATAGCGTACGACGTGGCAGTGCAATGTCTCACGCTTGTCAACGAAGTGAAAAATTTGTACACAGAAATCTTGAGGGCGATGCAATGATTGTGAAGTTGACACCGCATGGAAGAGGCGATGTAAAAGAAGCGATTGAATACGTCTTGCAGGAGACTAATTGTAAGGGAGAGAAGCGTGAAGAAACTTGGGTAGTTTATGGCAATCCAGATGAGGTCATTGCATTTTCGCGTACAGAGTCGTTTAACAAAGCAGTAAAGAAACTGAAGTACTTCTCGGGTGTTATAGCCCTGGCTCCTGGTGAAAGGCTCACAGAGGAGCAGCTGGATTTCTTGATTTCGTCCTTTGACTACGTATTGAACTGCGCTGGCCAGATGGATTTGCCTTACGTTGTCGTGAAACATGTGGAGAACGGTAGGGAGCACTATCACTTCATCGGGCTGAACTACGATCTGATTACGCAGCGGTTTTATAACCCTTTCAGGCCTGGTTGGGAGAAGAAGTTTGGGGCTTGGGCTAGGCTTGTAGAGCAGAAGTGTGGGCTTCGTACGCCTGAGGTTAGTCGTACTGAGCTTGAGAGGGAGCATTACAGGTTACAGTTGCTTGCGAGCAGGACGTCGAATGCGGAGCTGAAGGAGAGGCTTGATGTAAAGCTGAAGGCCTATGAGCTCGAGTTTCTCGAGCAAGAGTTAGGCCTGCAAGGAGGCGCAGGCGATGAAGAGCCTAAGAGACTACTACGAAGAGCGCATCAACGACATACTGAATACACTTTCCCAAAAGACCCAAGAGCACTTCGAGAAATTATTGACGCTGAGATCGAGCGAGATCGAGAGCTTTTCAAGCGATTTGTACGCAATAAAGCAGCTGTTGACAATCAATTTGTTGTTGACAGGGGGGGTGCTTGTGCTAATCCTCGTTATACTGCTGTTGTAGTGCCTCAGACCCTTGACGTTGCGGAGCTGAGTGCGGAGCTTGAAAGGTTTAAGACGGAGATTAACCTGGCGGAGTTCATCATTGCGAATGGAGGGCGGAAGCTGAAGCGATCGTCAGCGAACTCCTACAGGATAGAGTGGAATGGCGAGAGGTTTCTCGTGAGTAGGAACGATAAAGGGCACTGGCTTTTCGTTGGGATAGATGACCCCTCGAAGAATGGATCGATTATCGACTTCTGCAATGTCATGGGCATGGAGAACTTGGGGGAGATAAGGAAGTTTTTGAGGAACGTTTTGAAGACACAGGGAGGGGTTAGCCAGAGCAGCAAAGATGTGGAAGAAGCTCAAGCAGAGGCAGAAGTGGGGACAGCGTTTGAAGATTTGGAGTACGTGAGCAGGGAAGAGCTATTCAGGTCGGAGATACTCGCAGAGAGGGGGTTGGATGCTCGCCTTCTGCTGGAGTTTTTTGAAGGTGTGAAGAAGGACAGCAGGGGCATGCTCTGTTTCCCCCTGTGGTCCGAGGACGAGGTCGTTGGGTACGAAGTTAAGGGCCCAAAAGGGCTAAAGCGGACACTCGGATCTAAGCAGGGGTTGGGACTGATAGGTAAAAACTCGATGCACAACAAGCGTATTGTCATCACAGAGAGTGTGTTTGATTGTTTGGCGTATGAGCAGCTGAACAGATCAGCGTGTTGCTCAGACACGCTGTACATCTCAACGGCTGGGCAAGTGACTCAGAAACAGCTCGAGTTAATACGCAAGCTTGTTGCATTCAAACGGGCAGGGAGCTTGAAGGAGGTTGTACTTGCATTTGATAACGACGAGGCAGGCCGTGCGTTTGCAGAAAAAGTGAAAAGCGTCCTGCAGGATTTTGAGGACCTAACGGTTAGAGAGCACTATGCTCAGCATGGCAAGGACTGGAACGACGAACTCCTGTACGTCATGAGGACGCATGGCACGAAAAGAACGCAAGTGTTGCGATAGACTAAAAAAGGGCAGTGCCCGCCACTGCCCTAAAAACAAACTGCGAGGTGTGCTATGGAGGAACTTGCCTTAGAAAAACTAGCCGACCCGCTTGAGGCTGTCAAGCTCTACATCGAGGAATGGGGCCTTTCGGTGATCCCGCTCAAGGCAGGGGAGAAGGTCCCAGCCTTGTCCTGGGCTCAGTACCAGCAGAGGCCGATGACCTATAGGGAGGCACTGGGCCTTACGTGGCACAACGTAGGAATCGTCACAGGTCGGGTATCTCAGCTAGTGGTGCTCGACGCCGATACGCAAGAAGGGGCGCTGATACTTGAGCAGTTTGAGGAACTTGCACGCACTGCAAAGGTCAGGACAAAGAGGGGTGTGCACTATTACATAACGGTCCCAGACCTTTCGCCGTCCTTCGGCACCAGGAGGATCGTACAAGGACAGGTACACATAGACGTTAAGGCGAACTCAGGGTATGTGGTGGCCCCTCCCTCGGTGGTTGACGGACACAGGTACGTTTGGCTCTGCTCCGTCCAGAATGGTGGCAGGCCCTTTGTCAGCATGAGGGAGAAGGAGCTCAGGGAGCTCATCGCTGAGATCGAGCTCAAGGCAGGTTTCCGTGAAGGCACTAGGAGGCTCAACATCGGAAGGATGTTAGAGGTCGTACTGCCCAAGTACAGGGAGGGGGTAAGACAGGACACGGTGCTCTTTCTCTCAGGTTGGCTAAAAAAGCTCGGCGTCCCAAAGCAGGAGGTGGAGCAGCTTGTAAAGGAGCTCTGTAGGGCCTCATGCGATAGGGATGAGAAGCAGAGGTTGTCAGCGGTCGAGTACACGTATGCGAAAGACGAAACGGAGCTGAAGGGCATTTTGGGCCTCCTTGCGCTCGGATTTGACGAACAGCAACTACGCTCGGCCCTTGAAGACGAACAGATGCAAGACCTAGGTGATGGTTTTTTTGAGCAAAACGGGCTTGTCTACTTCAGGCAAAGGGGGAAAGGGAAAGAGGAATACGTCATGCTCGGCCCGCGCATAAAGATAGCTGCAAAGGTACTCGACCAGTCGGATGTGCTCTTCGAGGTGGAGTACGACGGCAAAACGGACCTGCTGAGGGAGATCAGGGACACTGAGAAGATACGAAGGCTCACAGGCCTGGCGGTGGTAAGGGAAGCGAAGTACTTAGAGTGGCTGAACATGGAAGTCCTGAAGTGCAGCAAGACAAAGCACATTAAGCGAGAGACAGGATGGCAACAGGGGGTTTTCTATCACCCAGCCCTGCAAACTGATTGGATTTGGGAGCACTGGTTGGTCAAGAGAAGGCTACACCTTCCGAGGAAAAAAGACCTACAGCACGAAATCGTCAAAACGGCCCTGCGAGAAGGACGGATGCTTGGTTTCCTGTACGCAGTCAGCTTCGCAACGGTCCTAAACGAACCTACGGGATCAACCCCGCTCTGCATCTTCGTATCGGGACCAGCAGGTGTGGGGAAGACAACCCTCTGTCAGCTAGCGACAAATCTCTTCTACGACAGCTCGGGCTTCACCATCTCGGCAAACGCAACACAGGCAGGGATGGAACTGGTCCTCAAATCCATGAAAGACCTGCCCTTGCTTTTTGACGAGTGCACGCTCAAAAACGTGGACCTTGAAAAGGTCGTTTTCATGGTCTCCTCAAGGATCGGCAGGGTAAGAGGTACAAAGAACTTAACGATCAGCTTCGCTGAACTTAACTCGAACGTGATGTTTACGTCGGAAATCTCCGAAACGGAAGAGTTTGCAAGGGCAGGTGCACACAGAAGGTTTGCGGCACTTACGCTCGACAAATGGGAGACGGCATCACAGGCCGTCAGCTTAAAACAGGCCCTCAGGGCTTTGGAAGCATGTGGCGCAGGCTTGGATTTCATAAGGTTTTGCATCGAACGCTACGCCGATATCCCGAGCTACGTGGAGAAAATGGACCAGGCCGTTTCCATGTTTCCAGGCCTGGAAAGGGCAGTGAGGGCTATTTTCACGGCAATAAAGATGCTCGAGGACTTCTACAAGGAAGACCTCTCGGCGCTTTATGACTACACAGCGTGTGTGTTTATAGAGCAGAAAAACGAGCTCGAGCGAAAAAAAGACATAAAGAGACGCTTCCTCGAGGAGTTTACACAATTCCTGGTGCAGAACTACTTCAAGATCTACGACCGCACAAAAAGCGAGTCAGACCTTGCAAAAAACGAAATCATAGGCGAAAGGGATGGAAACGCAGTCTACATACTGACGAACGTCTTCACGGAATTTTGTACAGCGAAGGGATTCGAAATTAAGACCCTGCTGAAAGAACTTGAATCGGCTGGGATACTCATCCCAGAAAGCACAAAAGCGACAAGAAAGCGCAAAAGGATACTCAACCAGATCGCATCGGTCTACCACATCCAGCTGCCACCAGAGTGGGGGGAAGACCTGGGAATGTGACGTCTCACCGAAGAATGTAGAATTTTCAAGGGTTGTCTCACCAGAGGGGGGAAAAAAGACCCCTTTTTAGACCCCGAAAATGTAGAATTTTCAAGGGTTGTCTCACCGATTTCAGGTTTTGTCTCACCGAAAAGCTAGAATTTTCAAGGGTTGTCTCACTGTCTCACCATTTTCACACCAAAATCCAGGGGAGAAGAATGAGCGAAAAATTTTTTTCCTAGGAACCGAAGTGAAATTGGTGAGACGGTGAGACAAACTAGTATTTTCAATGGTTTTTGGTGAGACAGAGGGGTGAGACGGTGAGACAAGTGAGTATTTTCAATACTTTCCGCGTCTCACTCCCCCCTGAAAATTCCTGAATCGGTGAGACAAGCTAGTATTTTCAAGGCTTTTTGCGAAAAGCAAGGTTTTTCAACGCTTC
>JAWAXJ010000069.1:0-5722 GCA_038896955.1 Desulfurococcaceae archaeon | reverse complement strand
TACATACCCCTATGTTACAAGCAGAGATACAACTGCATCAGCACTGCTGTCTGAAACCGGTGTTGGACCAAGGAGAGTGGACAAGGTCGTTGTAGTGTTCAAATCCTATGTTACGAGAGTTGGTGAAGGACCATTGGAGAACGAGCTATCACCGGAGGAAGCTTCGAGGAGAGGCTGGGTCGAAATCGCAACGGTGACTTCCAGGCGAAGAAGAGCAGCCCCATTCAACTTTGAGCTTGCCAAAAGAGCCGTAATGCTGAACTCGGCAACGCACATCGCGATCACGAAGCTCGACGCACTGTTCCCGGAGATACGAGGAGTGAGAGAGTGGAGTAAACTACCGGCTGAGGTCAAACGCTGGATTGAGGACGTGGAGACAGTGCTCAAAACTCCTGTTTTGATAATTGGTACAGGTGAAGAGGTTCTAGACACCATTGATAGATCACGTGACCTCGGCGTTGAGCTATGAGGATGTTCGACGTAGCAATCGTAGGTGCAGGTGCAGCCGGTCTCTTCGCAGCTGTTGAGCTCGTGAAGCAGGGTGTTCAGGGGAGGAGGATAGCGATATTCGAGAAGGGAGCACACATTGAAGCAAGAAGATGCCCTATGGCTAACAGGTACACCAATAGAACACACGGTCAAGAGTGCAGAAACTGCAGTCCATGCCACGTAGTCTACGGCGTGGGAGGAGCTGGAACATTCAGCAGCGGTATAGTGAACCTCAGACCGGATGTCGGTGGAGAACTAGACAAGCTTCTGGGAAGCTGGGAGGATGCCGAGGACGTTATCTCGTACCTTGATAAGCTCCTTGTCGAGTTCGGTGCACCCGAGAACACGCTGATTGTACCAGACCCCAAGAAAACCAAGAGCATTGAAAAGCTCGCAGCGAAGGCTGGAGCCAAGTACATACCTGTACCACAGAGGGTCCTCGGAACCGAAAACGTGATCAAGGTGGTTGAGAACATCACCAGGTTCCTCGAGAACGCTGGTGTATCCATCTTCACTCTTACACCGGTTGAACGCGTTGAGAAGAGTCAGGAAGGACTCTTCAAGCTTACAACAACACGGGGAGACTACTACGCTAGGAGAGTACTACTGGCTCCCGGAAGAGGTGGAGCCCACTGGTTCAGGCAAGTAGCGGAGACACTGGGCATAGAGGTTGAACCAACACCACTAGACATCGGTGTCAGAGTTGAAGTACCCTACTACGTAGCAGAGCACGTTACCAGTGTTAACTTCGACCCCAAGATAATCCTTTACACCAAGTCCTACGACGACATGGTGAGAACTTTCTGCACTAACCCCCAGGGCTACGTTCTCAAGGAGCAGTACGAGGATGGAACAGTGGGTGTCAACGGTGCAACCTTCAACACAGCTAAGAGCAAGAACACGAACTTCGCACTTCTGGTAACCCTCAAGCTCACTGTTCCATACCAGGACGTGCTCGAGCTGGGGAAGTCTATTGCAAGGATAGCAACAAAGGTTGGCATGGGTAAACCACTAATTCAGAGGCTTGGAGACCTGGAGAAAGGTAGAAGAAGCACTTGGGAGAGGATCTCGAGAAGCATCATAACTCCAACACTGAGAGATGTTACACCCGGTGACATAAGCCTCGTACTCCCCCACAGAGTTGTAGCGAACATTGTAGAAGCCATAGAGAGACTGGACACCGTGTACCCTGGTCTCGCGTCTCCTCAAACACTGATCTACGCGCCGGAGATCAAGTACTACAGCGTGAGAGCAAAAGTCAACATAGACTTCGAAACAAGTGTTCCAGGAGTCTACGCAGCTGGTGATGGAGCCGGGTTATCGAGGGGGATCAACGGAGCAGCCGCCACTGGAATACTGGCTGCTCGTGGCATCGCGAAATCGCTCTAGGTGACCTCTCGTGAGCACTAGCACCTGCGTGTTCGAGTGGAGGTACGGCTCTAGGGAGATGAGAGAGCTCTTCTCCGTTAGTAGCATTGTGAAGAAGTACATTGAGGTTGAAAAAGCCCTCGTTAAAGCTCTCGTCAGGGTGGGCATTGCGCCATCGTACTGCGTTGAAGAGGTGGAGAAGTGCAGTAGTAGCGTCGATCCGATGGAGGTGTACAGAAGAGAAGCGGTTACCGGGCACGATATAGCATCACTTGTATTCATTCTCAGCGAGAAGTGCGGTGAGTGCAGCAGGTTTATTCACTACGGAGCAACAAGCTACGATGTTGTTGACACAGCGTGGTCACTGATACTCAGGGAGGCTCTGGGCTTGATCGAGAGTAAGCTCAAAAGGGTGATACTCAGGCTATCAGAGCTCGCGGTTGAGTACGCGGACGCTGTGGTTGTTGGTAGAACGCATGGTCAGCACGCACTACCGATCACCTTCGGCTTCAAGTTCGCAAACTACGCTTACGAGTTAGCCAGAAGCTACGAGAGGCTTCGCGAGCTCTCCAGGAGGCTCATAAGGTTGAAGATGAGCGGATCCGTTGGTACAATGGCTTCGTGGGGTCGAATAGCCCTTGAGATCGAGAGAGCTGTATCAGAGGAGCTCGGGCTCGAACCACACGCTGTTACAACACAGGTTGCACCCAGGGATGGGTTCGCAGAGCTCGTGTCAGATCTCGCAATACTAGCATCACAGCTTGACAGGTTAGCACTCGAGGTTAGAGAACTTTCGAGAACAGAGATAAGCGAGGTCTACGAGGCTGCTGAGCGAGTTGGTAGTAGTGCTATGCCACACAAGAGAAACCCCGTGGTAGCCGAGAGAATATCGGGTCTTGCAAAGGTTGTAAGAAGCCTCGTGACGATAGCCCTGGAGAACATTCCACTAATGCACGAGAGGGATCTAACGAACAGCTCATCCGAGAGGATCCTGTTACCTCACGCTGTTCTAGCAGTTGACCAGATGCTGGAGGACACGATCAAGCTCCTGGAGACCATGGTCGTAGACTGCGATGCAGCAAGAAGAAACCTTGAGTTAACCCGGGGAGCCGTGTACAGCGAGCTGCTCGTCACAAGGCTGGTGGACAAGGGCCTCCCGAGGCACAAAGCCTACTACATGGTCATGGAAACCGTTAAGTCCATGAAACCCGGTGAAACACTCGTTGAAGCTGTACTCGGGAACACCGAGTTATCCAGGTACTTTACCCGCGAGGAGCTGCAGAACCTGGTTAAACCTGAATCCGCATTGGTCAACGTGAAAAAGCTGATCGAGAGAGCACTGGATTACGTTTCCAGCGTTTTGCTCAGCGATGGAGTCCGAGAGCGTTGACCCGGGTTCAACCCAGGGCAACGTCCAAGCACAGCATCAATATGAACCCCAGGAAGAAACCCACCGTAGCCAGTTTTTCCCTCCCGGCTCTATGGCTCTCGGGTAGAGCCTCGTGACTAACAACGTAGATCATTGCTCCCGAAGCAAAGGATAAACCCAGGTATAGAACCTCAGACGCCTCTGTGAAAACGGTCGCAGTTGGAACAGCTACTAGTAGTTCGCTAAGTCCGCTCAGAAAGGCTACCAGCAGTGCCATCTTCTTGCTTCCCGTTATAGCCAGCACAGGTAGTGCAACAGCCAATCCTTCGGGTACATCCTGTAGACTGATCGCTAACCCCACCTTGAACCCGTCGAGAACCTGGTACGCTGAAGCTACACCAATGGAGAAGCCCTCGGGTATGTTGTGAAGAATGATGGCGAAAGCAACAAGCCATGAAGCCTTAGCTTTGCTTCTCAACCAGGCAGGGCCCTCGAAACCCTTGAGGAAGTGCTCATGGGGAACAAGCTCGTTCACCACTGCTACGAGTAGTGCTCCAAGAAGTAGACCAGTAAGTGCTACCAGTAACCCACCACCTTCAACCGAAGGTAATAGCAAACCAGTAAAGCTCGTTACAAGCATAACTCCACTACTAAAGCCTAATCCAGCATTAATGAGTTTTTCAAGACTACGTGGTTCATCCCTTTTGTACTTAACCACGAGAGCGGGTAAAGCACCGAGAGTTGTTGAAGCAGCAGCTATACTGCTCATTAAAGCAGCCAGTAGTACTCTGTTACCCCCCGTTAGCTCAACGAGAGCATCAACAATGGATTCGACCGCAGGAATAAACCACCACCTTTCAGTTGACCACAGAAGTACACTAGAAACCCACGGAGAGATCACCGGGACACGGGTTGATCAAAAAGGAGTTGGAGACTAGAGTCCAAGTATGGTTTTTATGAGAGCCATTCTAATGTACAAACCGTTCTTAGCCTGCTCGAAGTACATTGCCTGAGGTAGTACATCTACATCTGGTGTTAACTCCCACACCCTTGGTAACGGATGCAGAATCACGGGGATTCTTTTGAGCTTCCTCAGGTACTCGTACGTTATCATGTAACTACCCTTGAGCCTTTCGTAGTCCTCGGGCTTCATTCTCTCCTTCTGAAGCCTGGTCACGTAGAGAACATCGAGCTTCTCGACAACATCGTCGAGCTTCTCGTAGAGCTCGTAGTGAACTCTTCTCTGGTCTAGAACCTTGAGTACTTCATCCCTTGGCTGAAGCTCTCGTGGTGAAACAAAGTACAGTTCTAGGTCTCTATAGTTGGAGAGAACGTACGAGAGGCTGGATATAGTTCTCCCGTACTTTAGATCACCCATCATGCCAACGCGAAGACCATCTATCCTACCGAAGACTCTCCACATGGTGTAAACATCGAGTAGTGCTTGCGTTGGATGCTCGTTGTAGCCATCACCTGCGTTGATAACGGGTGCTCTGCAGATCTGAGCAGCCTTCGCTGCGAATCCAGGCTCTCTGTGTCTTACAACGATGAGGTCTGGTCCATAGCTGTCCACTGTTCTCAGAGTGTCCTCGGGGCTTTCCCCCTTAGCCATGCTTGTAACTTCCTCTGGTCCAAGGTCCACAACACTACCACCAAGCTTCACCATTGCGAACTGAAAGCTGAGCCTAGTCCTAGTGCTCGGCTCGAAGAAAGCTGTGAACATCACTCTGCCCTGAGCTATGTTCATTCTACCTCCATGCTCGTAGACTCTCCTGATCTCCTCGGCTACCTCTATCAAGGTTTCTACATCGCTTCGCGTGAACTGAAGAGCAGAAACTACGTCCATACCCTTGTGCATTCGATAACACCGCGAACAAGCCTAGGATAAACATAGCACAGCGATGTAATATAGCTTCAGGTGTACGAGGTCCCCTAGGGGTGGAGTATCCGCATCTACTCGGCATTGGAGTCTTCGGTCATCCCACAGGTATCTATTAAAAAACTCAGTTTATTATCTCTTCCCTATGCACCGATTAAGCAGAGTTACAGTAGTGCGTAGGGAAACCAGTGTAAAATATTGATACGAGGTTAAGTGTACTCAGCTGTGTTCACGCGTACGCTAGTAGGATACTAGGTTAGCCTTCTTCATCTCCTCGAGTACTATCAGCACTGGTTCTACAACCTGGTAGAGTGGTACAAGTGCGTTCTCGGAGATATCCCTTGTGATGTCCTCAACGCTGTGCTCTCCATCGCAGAGAGCCCATATATAGTAAGCTAGTGGTGATAGCTCGTAGACCTCCTCCTCGCTGAGCTGAACGTAGAACTTGTCTCTTTCAACACCAATGAACTCTCCGCTGCGAACAGGCTTCAGGTTCTTCATCTCCACGTACTTATCGTACACATCCTTGACCAGGTGCTTCTTGAGCTCCTCCTCACTACTCACCTTCCTCACCTCTTCTTCTCCTAGTCTTCCCACTGTAGATGGGTTTACGCCTA
>JAWAXJ010000068.1:0-5732 GCA_038896955.1 Desulfurococcaceae archaeon | reverse complement strand
GACGTTATCTTGAACAAGAGCCTTCTAGTGAAGGATGCCTGGGAGAGGGATCTTCTAGGTATTCTGGAGAAGTACGAACGTGTTAAGGTAGTTGTATCACCTATTGGTAAACAAGGGTTTATATTCGGGAGGGGTAATCAGCAGATTTCACCGCGTGTACTATCGAGAGTAAGGAGAGACGATGTGATCATCGTGGCTACTAGGAGTAAGATGGATGAACTTAAGTACCTACTCGTTGACACAGGTGATAGAGAGGTGGATTACAAACTAAGCGGATATTACAAGGTTTTGGTTGATTATAATACTTACCTAGTTACTCGTGTACTACCGGGGATCCCCGAGTAGTGTATTTAAGAGCTAGCATTGTGATAATTTAGCGAGGTGATGTTCTTGAGTAAGGTATTTGATAGCGTGGGAAATCTCAAGGTTGGTGGCTATGTTGTAATCGATGGTGAACCTTGCAGGATAATTGATATTAGCAAGGCGAAAACCGGTAAACATGGCAGTGCCAAAGCGACAATTACAGCGGTTAGCTTGATAACTAAAACGAAGAAAATACTGGTTGCGCCAGTTGATGCTCAAGTAGAAGTTCCCGTTATTGAGAAGAAAATTGGTCAAATAATAGCAGATTTGGGTGACAGATTTCAGGTCATGGATACAGAAACCTTCGAAATATTCGAAGTTTCAAAAGATAGCGTAGATGAGGCTATTAGAGACAAGCTTACGACCGGCATGGAGGTAGAGTACTGGCTTGTGATGAATACGAGAATACTCGTTAGACCCAGGTAGTAACAAAAATAAACTACTCTATATCGTCAGGTATGAACGCAGGTTTTTCAGCTAGAGTTATTATTGGTATCGAAGAGCCTGGCTTAGGGTGCTTGGAAAGTTCGTATTTTTCCTCACCAGTATATACAACTACGTAGTTAGCTTCATCCACAAGTTTGTCGCCTGCGTCGAAAGAATAGTAGTAGAATATGGGTACTCCGTAGTACTTGTAGTAGTCTCTGAAGATCCCCAGTAGTCCGACTACGATCTTGTCTTTATGCTTAAACTTTATCAGGTAGGCTACAAACTGATGAGGAATCATAGTGGACACGGCAAGCCGTATAAGGTCTGCGAAAGTAGCCGTCTTAACTAGAATAACTTTCTCTTCGATCATCGCATGCACCATGGAACCATTAGATTAACTCCAGAATCTATAATTCAATTATAGTTCTTTGCTTTAATAAGCTCTTTGATCTACGGAGATGACAAATCTCATAAGTATAGCATAGAGGGCTAAACAATAGTAACGTACCGTATTGAAGATTGAATACATGGATCAAAGAACCCCCTTTTAGCGCATTAACTTAGAGGGCTACTACTTCTATCTCTGCACTCATCTATGTAGAGCTTTAAGCTGTTTTCTATGCTTTTGCGCACCTCCTCACTAAGAATTCTTTCTTGAACTTCCTCGTAAAGCTGGTTCAGTAACTTCTGATAGTATAGTTCACCTCGTTCTATCTTATCCATGTTTTCTTCGAGTTTTCTTGTAACTTCTACTCCAACTATATCTCTGAAGAACTCGTTTAGGAAATCATATATCTGTATCCCTCTTTCTAGGGCAAGTAGAGATTTGGTTTTCTCAGTAGCTTTAACATACCTTCTGTCTATCAATGTCTGAACTATCTTAGCATACGTACTTGGTCTACCAATACCGTTTTCCTTCATCCACTTTATAACGTCGTGATACTTGGGTAGCGGGTACTTTAACTTCTTCACGTTGCTAATGAATCCACTGAGCTTTTCACCGGGCGTACCGAGCTCTTCTGCTTGTACTCTCAAGTTTTCATAGAGTTCCAGGTATCCCTTCTCAACTATGCTCGTTACAACTTCGAGCACCTGTTCAAGCTCTCCAATACAAACTTTTAGCTTCTGGATCTTCACGCGAGCAGGCTTCATCTGGCTTGCTATGAATCTTCTAAAGATCAGGTCGTAGAGCTTCATGTGATCTCTCGTTAACCTTCCTACTAAAACGATAGCACCTTCCTTTACAAGTTCTGAGAGCCTATCGGCATCTATTGGTCTAGTTGGTCTAATGGCCTCGTGAGCTCCTCCTACACCCCATGTTCTGGGTTTAAACAGCTCGGTGTATTTCGCACCGTACTTATCCTCCAAGTATTGCCTAGCAACTTCAATGCCAACATCGCTGACTCTTGTACTATCGGTTCTGTGATAGGTGATCAAGCCCATTTCAAAGAGCTCTTGCGCTAAGTTCATGGTTTTAGTAGTAGAGAACCCGTATATTCTAGATGCGTCTTCTAGAAGAGTATCCGTTGTAAACGGTGAAGGCGGATTTACCTCATTCTCCCGCTCTTCTAGTATCACTACTTCAACGTTAGGATAGTTCACGACTTTACCATGCTCATCGATGATCCCAGCTTTCAAAGCATCATTGTAATTAAGTACTAAAATGAGCGGAGCTTCATGCCTCTCAACGTTGATGTACACCTGGTACTTTCTGTTCTCGGGGCGCTTGCTCTTATGATATTCACTTATAATAAAGCCTAGGACAGGTGTTTGCACCCTTCCGGCACTTAAGTTCCTGTTTGGATAGCAGCACGCGTCTATGGACTCGATCTTACCGGGTTTACCGTGTCTTCTGTAGAGGTAGCTCATGCAGTACTTCAACCAACCGTACTCCTGGACTATCTTGGATAGTGAAAATCCAAGCCATCTATCCTCAACACGTCTAACTATTTGAGCTTCTACTAGTCTAGCGTTAAAGTCCCTTGGGTTAAGAAGAGCTTCCATTATGGCTCTTCTGGTTACCTCGTGGAATTCTACTCTTTGTATCTTCTCAGCGTAGGGTTCAAGCAGAACTCTTAAGTCCCATGCGATTTTTTCTCCCTCAGAGTCGGGGTCTGTGCCAATGAATACTACATCAACCTCGCTCGCAAGCCTCTTTAGAACCTCTATCACTGAAAGCTTTCTGTTCTTAATGCTAGACTTGCATCTCGGGCAGAACATAGCATCGTGGGAGAACTGATGTCCGTTGATACAGGTCTTTATATCGGTGTATATTGGTATGAATCTTCTTTGCTCAGATGTGTCTTGAACAAGTGCTACTCCGTAGAGATGACCATGTTTCTCAGCTTCGGGGGGCTCCTCGTCTATTATCAGGTCGTATACGTGTCCTCCGCTAGCGATAACCGTGAGTATGTGGTTTCCAACTGTTATTTCATATGCTTGAAGCCCCTCTCCTAGAACTCTTACACTGGGTTTACCAAAGAAGTTTGCAATTGTCTTCGCTTTGTTTGGTGATTCTACAATTAGAACAGCTGTCTTAACGAGATCTAGGTACTTATCGGGTTTGACCTCGCCTCTAATGATTTTTTGAACTTCTAGTCTTTCCTCCGAGATCTCTTTTACAAGCTTATCTAAGTCTAGATCATGTAGGTTAACCATTTTGAAGTCCTCGAATATCCACCTCATTCTCCTAGTAAGACCGCTCAGCAATCTAGCATCATCGACTATCACCACTGAGAGACCCTTCGTGATACCACCTGGGTATAGCCTTGAGCATCTGCCGCTTGCCTGTATGTAGGTGGCTACATCGGGTATTAGAAGGTACATTTCCTCGTTCTCTTTCGTAATGGCGATTTCTCCTAGCTGTGTAAGTTTCTCCCATACAGCTGGCTCTTCCAGTTTTTTCTTCAAAATGTTATACGCTTTGTACAGGTCCACGACTACGGATGGTTCATCGCCTTTAAGACCAGTGGTGGTAACCTGGTTGAATATTTCTTTAACTTTGGCCAGTGCGCCGGGGCTCATTGACCTGAGTTTGCGGGCCAGCTTACCTATCAGCGTTTCTATCTCGCTTTTTTCATCACCCTCTACTATGTCTCTTACCACAACGAGCATCCTCAGAATATCGATTGGTGACACCTTTTCGAGCTTGGAGCTAAACTTGTGTCTTGGAACGCCTGTGAACACTACAAACTTTACTCTTTCAGGGAGATCGAGTCCTCGAACAATTGTACCATAGTATGTTGCTACTCCAACAAGAGCGTTTAAGTTTCCGGCAGAGAATTCCTCAATTATCTTAATGCTCTTCTTCGCGTGAAAAGCCTCTACTGAAAGACCGGCTTCTCTTAGTTTTTGAGCTATCTGCTCAGCGTACTCTACGCCCTTATCCGCGGGAACAAAGACGATAATGCCATCCTTAAGCTTTAAACACAATTCTACAACGAGCTTGTCCAGGTCCATTCCTTCAGGTATTACGTATGCGTCGACAATATTTCTAATGGCTTCAGGCTTCGATCCAGCCTCGAAGTTTAGGAAAAGTTTGAACAGCTTTGGATAGATCCCTCGGGGCTTACCGGTTGCGCTGTTTACTATCAGTGTGGTTTTAATGCTTTTCTTCACAGAGTTTATTTCCTCCTGAAGCTTACTGAGCTCAACTTTAAGCTTTTCAAACTCTTCACCTTGGGCCATGGAGAGCCTAGCCTTCAGCTTTATGACCTGTAATCCCTTGTCAATAGCGGCGTCATCTATACCTATAAGGTTCAGGAGTCTTCGTACAGCTTTACCGCTTCTCAGTATAGCGTCAACATCGTCCATGATCACGAGTTCGTATACTCCACGCGGTAATTTATCAGCGTGTTTATGCAGAAAGGCGCTAGTAGATAGGAGTATGTCGAAGTTCCCAGTTACCACCATCTCCATGTACAGCTCTTTATCCTTCTTATTGAGTTTTCCGTGTATGCATAGCACTCTTACGCACTCGTCACTACTCTGCAGTTCTTGGTTGCTACAGATCTTGATACCCGAGTTCTCAGCAAACTGCAGCAGTTTCTTCCATGCTTGAAGCAGTAGCGGTGTTGTTGGAAAAGCTATGTATATCTTCCTTCCGCTTTTCTTAGCTTCCTGAACTTTGTACAGGGTAGCTATGAGCGAGAAAACGGTTTTACCCATACCTGTTGGTGCAATTATGCTGAATGATTCCCCCCTAAGAAGCCTCTTAGCCCACGCTTTCTGAGCACTCCACATCATGAAGCCGTTGGTAGCTTTCTGAAAGAACAACTCGAATTTTCGAAATAGAGTTTCCTCTTCGACTAGCTCTTTAAGACGACCTTCTCTGTGAACAAGAGAGTAGTATATCTTCAGTCGTCTTGACTTATCAGCATTGGCTACAAGATCCACGTAGGCTTTAAACTCCTCTTCGGGAAGACACGCTTCGCAGGGAGCTTTGAGCAGAAGTCGTTCATCCGATATTGATCCACCGCAGTTAGGACAAGCGTGTCTGTAGATCCCGCGGGCAACTGGTTGCTTCACTTCTACGGAAACGTTTGCTGTATTATCCACAGAAACACCTCTCTCCGTGAGTTGTGCTTAATAATTAGCTTTTAAAGCTTTCTGTACAAAAGAAGCCAGAGATCCTATGGTAAGGAAAATAAAGAGAAAACATTACTGATGTCCACAAAAACTCTCACTGAAACACCTCATTGTTTTAAAGTTCTAGCAATATCCACGGCGTAGCCAGCTAGAAGTATCGTGGTTGATATCAGAAGAGTCCATGTTGAGATAGGCATACCCCAGATAACTCCTACAAATGTTCTTCGGGGTCCTAGAACTACAGCGCAAGCTGAGGCGAATAATGCTCCAACTATGAGTGACGCTAAACCGGTCACCTTAGTTAGTCTGCTTATCCTGGTTGACCAGTAAACTCCTACAATAGTTATTGGTGC
>JAWAXJ010000067.1:0-5814 GCA_038896955.1 Desulfurococcaceae archaeon | reverse complement strand
GATGAAAGCTACGGTGTAGACGTAGAAATTAGCGCTTTTTAGCTCTATGCTAATTTCAGCGAGAACTTTGTGCTACACTGACTACTTAGTAGTAGAATTGGGTTTCTTTCACCCATAGGCAGTTGAGAAATCTACCGAAAGCTATTCCAATTTTCTCAACATGAACGTGTCTCGGTGCTTGCCGAACTCCCATGCTCAATCAAGTTACTCTACTGCCTGTAGAACTTACGTGTATGATTTTACCTACACACAGTCTAGCCGCTACTGGGTGCTAAGATTCTACAACCCAGGCCAACTCCGGTTGTTAGAAGATCCCCTTACTTGAACCAGGCTTGAAGAGGGTCTTGAGCCTGGTTAGCTTCACCAATTACCGTCACTGTACCCCGTGATCACTTGTTGATAAGCATAGGGTGCATGAAAGCTTATATAACATGAGTTCAATAGTTCTCTCGGGTGAGCGAATGTCAGGAGAGTATAGCAACAGGGTAGGCAAGTATGCTTTAATTGCTATGATATTCACCGGTATAGCTCTTATTCTAATTGCTGCTTCTATAGCCTACACATCGTTCTACGGGTATAGTATTCCTAGGATCGAGGGATCGTCTGTTGATGAAGCCATTATTTCTCTCGTGTACAGCTTAACCGACTTAGCCGCTAGACTTGGGTTTCTAGGTATAATGGTATGGGCTGGAGGAATACTACTGAAGTACGGTATTCAGCTACTCAAAAAGTAGTGTGAGTGCTGTTGTACGCTGGGTTAAAGTTTCTCGTATTAGTCTCATTCGCTGTTCTACTAATACTGCTGGTTGCTCCTCTAGTTGTGTTTTTAGCTGATTTTCTCGAAAACCCTGAGTGCCTATTGATTCGGAGCGTGGAGACCAGAGAGTTAAATGAAACCCACTACGAGGTAAACCTAGAAGTTAGCTACTGCTCTACCATTGAGATCAAGCGGTTGGAGATGCAAATTGGTGAAACCAGTATTGTGCTAAATAATGTTCAAAAAGGTGCTAGAGTAATACCCGTGGTTTTAAGCCGTGGTGACGTTGAACAAGGTCTTAGAAAAATAAGGCTAAGCATTGCGGGTTTATACGAACTTGAGATCAATCCGCAGAGGTGATCACAGATGAAAAGAATCGTATACAAAGTACTACTTGGAGTTATCGAGGGTGTAGTGTTCTACTACTTGTTTATTGTTCTAGTTCCATGGTTCTTTGCCGATGTACTGAAGGTTCCTCTACCTGAGGTATACGCTGCGGACTCTGCTCGCATAGTTCTCTACTTAGGCGTTTTTACAGGGTTGGGGCTTCTTTCATCCCTCGTGAAAGCTCCCATCGGGTTAGTATTTGACGTCATGCTTAGTGTACTCGCCTTATCCTTACTACTTAGGTATACCGGCTATGGGGTTTTCAGAGAAGTCATGGTATTCGGAGGCGTAACCGTGGAGGCCGAATTCAAAATGGTTATACTGTTAGCCCTTATTGTTGGATTTACGGTTTTAAACACATTGATGAGGATATTCGAAAAGATCACATCAGTTGAGGAGCTATAGGTACGTACCTTTGTGTTGACCCCTCATCGATATTAGCCTAAAGCACCCTTACAGTATAACTGGGGGTTTTCTCCATGAAGCTAGGTATATATGGGTTTGGTTCTATTGGACGTCTCCTCGCAAAGGTTTCTATGCTAAGAGGGCACGAGATCACGGGTGTTGTTGACATAGATGAAAGAATCGTTGGTAAAGACATAGGAGAACTTCTGGGTGCTGGAAAGTACGGAGTGAACGTGTCCAGGGATGTTAGATCGCTGAGAGAATCAGACGTTGTTCTGCATGCAACAGGCTCGTACCTTGATGAAGTCTACGAGCAGATCGTGAGAGTAGCTGAAATGGGTATTAGTGTTGTTTCAACATGTGAAACACTCGCGTTCCCATACTACAGATACCCTGTTCTCGCGAGGAAAATAGATGAGATCGCAAGAGACTACGGCGTAGTAGTAGTTGGAACAGGTATTAATCCCGGGTTCTTACTGGATACCCTTGTAGCTGTTCTATCCTCAACGGTACCGGCTGTAAAGAGGGTGATAGCGGTTAGAAGCCTGGATGCTGCTAAGCGGAGAGAGCCCTTTAGAAGGAAGATCGGTGTTGGCGAAGATCCGCGAGTTGTAAAGGAGATGTTAGAGAAGAAGCAGATCACGGGTCACGTGGGCTACGCCGAGTCCGTTTATCTCATAGCCTCTGCGGGTGATCTCGAGTTAACTCACGTTGTAGAACACCAGGAACCTGTTCCAGCCGAGGAGACCGTTGAATCTGCTGGTGTAAGAGTTGAAAAGGGGTTGAACAAGGGTATTAGAGGCTACGGAGTAGGGTACTTGGGTAACAGAGAGGTGATTAGAGTTGAGTTCCACGCTTACGTTGGTGCACCCGAGTACGATGAAATAACAATTGTAGGAGAAGACTATGGGTTAACGTGGAGAAGCACTGGTACACCCGGTGATATGGGTACAGCTTCCGTTGTTGTAAGCGTAGCTGAGAAAGTACTCTGGTTTCCACCTGGATTAAGACTCATGACCGAGTTAATACCCTTCAAAGTGAGATTCTCGGTGCAGTAAATGAGTACTCTCGATGCTGTGCTGGAGAAATGGATATCGAGGCTTGAACTGGAGTACATGTCTAGAACTCCGAGAAGCCGAGAACTCTACGAACGTGCGAAAAAGCGTTTTCCAGCCGGTGTAACCTACGCGTTACGCTATTATCATCCATACCCGGTTTACATAGAGCGAGCTAAGGGTACGAGGGTGTGGGATGTTGACGGAAACGAATACATTGACTTCTGGATGGGTCACGGTGTTCACCTCCTAGGACATCTCCCAGATGTTGTTACAAGTGCAGTTGAGGAAGTGCTAAGCGTTGGAACACACTTTGGCTTCGAACATCCGTATGTTCTTGAGTACGTTGAGTACTTAATGAAAATTGTGCCAAAGCTGGAGTTCATTAGGTTCACGAACAGTGGAACAGAGGCTAACATGTACGCTATAAGGCTTGCAAGAGCCCATACGAAGCGCAAGTACGTTGTGAAAATGGAGGGAGGATGGCATGGAGTGTATGATGCTTTACACGTAGCTGTTAATTACCCGTACACAGAGCCTGAATCAGCCGGTCTCCTGGAGGAATCCTACAAGTACACTGTTGCTGTACCCTTCAACGATCTGGACGCGCTGGAGAAAGCCGTGAGAAAGTATGAACCAGCTGCTGTAGTACTGGAACCTGTGATGGGTGCCGCTGGTTGCATAGAACCGACCAAAGGGTATCTCCGCGGTGTCAGAGAAATCGCCGATGCATACGGAGCTCTCCTCGTGTTCGACGAAGTGGTAACCGGGTTTAGGCTGAGTCCAGGGGGTGCTCAGGAGTACTACGGTGTAAAGGCCGACATAGTAGTCTATGGTAAAGCTCTAAGCGGTGGAGTTGGAAGTATTGGTGCCATCGGTGGCAGAGAGGACGTTATGAACCTCGTAGACCACATCAAGCATCCCCGCTTACCCGACCGCGTTCACCACGCTGGCACTTACACAGCTAATCTCATTGCTGTAGCTGCTGGTTACGCAATGATCAAGCACCTCGCTGAGCACAGGTCTATATACGAGTCCGCTAACGGTAGATGGTTCTCATTTAGGGAGGCTGTAAACAAGCTGTGTAGCGAAGTAGGTATTGAGTGCTGGGCAACGGGTGATGGAAGTCTCTCGGCTATTCACTTCACGAGGAAAAAGCCTTTGAATGCACGCGAAGCCCAGGAGTACAGGTGGAGTAGAGCCATCGAGAGAGCATTGCACATCTACAGCAGAGTCAAGGGCGTTCTCTACATGACCGAGAAAACACCTCACTTCCTTCCAGCATTAACGCAGAGCCCTAGCGAGATCGAGTACCTATTGGGGGTTTTGAGAGACTTTCTCGAGGAAGCTTCAAGACTTTTACCTAAATAAAGCTATTACGTTGAGCTGTACATCGAGCTACCGACTCTACTTCCTGTTTTTACACTTTGCACTATGAGGTAGACTACTATAAGTATTATAGCGGCTGTAATACCCCATATAACCGGGATCAAAAGCTCCGTGAGCACCCCTATTCCTATACCGCTCTGCTCCAGAGCGTAAGTGACAACGGCTATGTAGAGAACTATGCGCAAGTACTCTCCAAGAGGGTAAAGTATCTGCATTTCAGCTCTAAGCTCTGTGCTTTTGTAAACGTAGCCTACGAACACATCAACGAGTATAAACCCGATTATAATGATCAAAAACGCCTTGAGCAAGCCTGCTATGTAGACTGTTAATATGCTTTTTGAGATAGAAACCATTTCCTGGAAATCTGCTACTATACCCATGGCTAGGAACCCCAGTGTAACGAATACTGCGATAATAAACCAGTAGGCTATTAAACCGAATAACTCGCTGGGTATGTGACCTGTTCTCCTTATAGCTTTTCCAATATTCAGCATTCTAACCCATTCATCAAACCTCATTCTACTCAGTGATGTGGAGACTGTTCTACGTGCGATCAGTGCTAATATGTACCCAGTGATCCAAACAGCACACGCAACTCCGAACGCTAGTAGAACTTTAACTACGACGTCTAACAAAGCGTTCATGAAGATCATACGAAACCCTACCGATATATAGGATTTAAGGATAGAGTATAAATAGAGGTGCATAGTGAACCTTCTGGAAGATCCATCGAGATGTGTTAATATAATTTGTTCTTTTAGATGAGGTATGAACCCATGTTGATTAGTTATCCAACAAGGTTTGAAACGTTCGGAGCTGTAAAGTTCTACGAAGTTTCAAGAGTATACTCGTTGTTCTCGATTGGAGCTGAAGGTAGACCTGGTGCTTTTACTCTAGCTAATTTCAGAGATTTCGAGGAAGTAGCATCATCAACCGTCTTCGTGGTTCCCGTGAAAGACGAGGAGCCAATTCTCCTAGAAGGTGTACTACGTGCTATTCCGTCTCTATCTCCTATTGTTGTGGTATCTGCTTCGTCCAGGTATCCACTGAACATGTACAGAGTCGAGCTTGACATAGCTAGATCAGTGTATAAGACGAGTGAGAGAACCATAGTAGTTGTTCATCAAAAGGATAAAGTTCTTTCAGAAGAACTGGCAAAGCACATCCCCGAGATCACTGATGAAGAAGGCTACGTTCGCTACGGGAAGGGCGAAGGATTGCTAATAGGTACCTTGATCGCTGATGCTCTGAGAGCTAGCAACGTTGCGTTTGTTGATGCAGACAACTTTATACCAAGCACTGTTCTCGAGTACTCACTAATATACTACACTACACTTGGACTGAGCGAGTCGAAGTTCAAAATGACCCGTATTTACTGGGGTTACAAAGCGTGGAGCACCGAGGAGCTCTACTTTAGAAGGCTTGGTAGAGCTAGTGCCATTGTAAACAGTGTATTGAACAGAGTACTGTCGTTGAGAAGGCGAATGGAAACGGACATAATTAAAACCGCGAACAGCGGAGAGCACGCTATGAGCATCGAATTAGCCAAGATCATCACCTACGGAGGGGGATACTCTGTTGAAACACAAGAGCTTGTAAGTATACTCGAATTATGCTACATTGACATGGAGGAGAAATGCCCTGCTCTTCCCGAGAACATAGAGATCTTCCAGGTCGAATCGAGGAGCCCCCATGTTCACTCCGAGAAAGGGGAAGCTCATGTTGCTCAGATGATGATTGAAAGCCTTTCAGCAACATACTACTCTAGGTTGCCCGATGAACGCGGGAGAGCTTACATAGAGCAAACTATACGCGACATGG
>JAWAXJ010000066.1:0-5851 GCA_038896955.1 Desulfurococcaceae archaeon | reverse complement strand
GGATCAGGATGCTGGAGGCGCTATTGTCAGCTACGCTCTCCATCTAGCGGTGTGCGCAGAGCTTCTCGTGTATACTACTCGAGCTCCAGGAGCCAACTCGCTCAGGGTACTTAACGATTTTCACATTGCTTAATCCTCTCTCCTCGAGTTTTCTCCTCAGCTCCTCAGGTGTAATCCACTGGTCTGGTCCAAGTAGAATGATGTCTGGTTTTGTTTCTTCGATGGGTTTAAGGAAGTCCTCTTTGTCACCGAGTCTAGCTGAAGCCACGTACTTTAAACTACTAACAACTCTGAGTCTCTCCTGCTCTCCGAGAGCGGGTTTTCTACCCTTGAACTTCTCGAAGTTAACATCTCTGGATACTACAACGTGGACTTCTCCGAGGGACCAGGCGTACTCCAGCAGTGCTATGTGCCCAGGGTGAAGAAACTCGAAGCTACCTGCAACAAGCACTCTTGGTCTCTTGTAGAGCTGGCTTAAGGGCTTCCAATCAGCTTTCTTCACGAACCCCTGGTACCGTAAAGCATCGAGTAAGCCTTCAGCGTACGCTATGCAGGATAAGCTCGTGGCGTAGTCTCCTTTCTCGAGGTAGTACCTTGAGTCAGCCAGGTAGGACTTGGCTACCTCCACTACGACCCTTGCTTTTTCAGGTAGCTCCTCCTTCTCCAACGCTTCTAGAAACTGCTCTACGTTTAGAGTGTAGGCTTTAACTCTCTCAGCAATGTCCAAGGTCAAATGAGTACACCGCTATACCTATTCTAATACCACCGTATTTATCATGTTGGAGTTCCCACTGGTACGTGGTGAACTGCTGGTATTACTTTTAACCCCGTGAATGTATCCTAATTCTCTAAGAGCACGAAGAGGTGCGAGGGCTCTTGATCACAGCAACTGGAGACTCCTACAGAAAGCCAACGGCTACTGTGCTTATCCTTGGAGAAGTCAATGAGCGTGTTGTAGAGAAGCTGAGGAGTCTGCTTAGATTACACGGTGCTAAAGGCCTAAGGATAGTGGTTGCTTCCAGCAACGTGGAGAAAAACATTGAAGCTCTCAGAGACTTCTTCCTCAGCAACATCACTTTCACTCTGGAAGCATACTTCGTGAACCCAGTTGACCTGGAGAAGGTTACGTCTGCTTCCTCGGTTGTATCAGTTCTCGTTTCTAACCCAGACTACACTGGTCATCTTCCTGAAAACTTGAGAAGCCTAGTTGAGGTGGTGTAGACTTGGTCTTCGAGGTGCTTATAACCAGCGATAGAACAATGATGAGCAATCATAGAGGTAAAGAGTTCCTAGGATTCGTGGCTACAGGACCACCGCTGGGGATGCCGGAGTGGCTTTGGATGACACTGTGTGCACCGAGACCCAAGGTGGATAAGCTCGGTAGACCCGTTGAAGCACCCTATGGTCTTAGGAAGGTCGAGGCTGTTCTGCAGAACGCTGGTTTCAACGCTGCCGTGGTAGACCCGGACTACATCCACAAGCACCTGGACACTGCTAAGGTTATACTGATAGGACACCACGACTACTTCGCCTACAATCCACCCAGTAGCGAGTGGTGGAGCATAACTGGTAGAGAACCGGTTAACAGGAGAAGCTTCATGAGGTTCATGAACAGCCCAGCTGTGAGAAAAGCGAAGGAGAAGGGTGCAAAGATCATAGTGGGTGGTCCAGCAGCTTGGCAGTGGCTCTACGAGCCGGAGCTCATGGAGAAGTGGGGTGTAGACACAGTGGTGGACGGTGAGGGTGAAAAGGTTGTTGTTGAGCTCGTGAGTAGAGCGCTGAAGGGTGAACCACTTCCGAGGTACGTGTACGTAGGTGTTGATAATGCTCCCCGTGTTGAGGAAATCCCGGTTATAAAGGCTGCGAGCGTTAATGGCCTCGTGGAGATAATGAGGGGGTGTCCAAGGGGCTGCAAGTTCTGCAGTGTAACACTGAGACCTCTCAGGTTCATACCCCTCGAGAAGATACTCGAAGAGGTGGAAGTCAACGTTAGAGCTGGATTGAAGGGCATTGTACTTCACAGCGAGGACGTTCTCCTGTACCACGCTGATGGGCTCAAGCCTAGGCCGGAGCCTATTCTCAAGCTTCACAGAGAGGTTTTGAGTAGAATGGGTGAGAAGAGGCACTTAGCGTGGTCTCACGCGAGCTTAGCAGCCATTGTATACGCTGAAGAGAGCTACGGCTTGATCTCGAAGCTTATGAACGAGGTTGTTCTCAACGAGCACAGAAGGTACCTTGGAGTTGAGGTTGGCATAGAAACAGGTAGTCCTGCTCTCGCAAGGAAGATCATGGTTGCAAAGTCTCTACCTTACCCACCCGAGAAGTGGCCGGATGTCGTGGAGGAATCGTTCAAGATCATGCACGAGAACAAGATCATACCTGCCGCTACGGTGATACTCGGAATACCCGGTGAAACGCCTGATGACGTCGTAAAAACGATAGAGCTCATCGAGAGGCTTAAACCCTACAGGAGCATCATAGTACCAATGTTCTTCGTTCCCATGGGTGCACTCAAGAAGAACAACTGGTTTCTCAGGGATCACCTGAGGCCAGAGCACATAGAGGTTCTGGCGAAGATGTACGAGCACACAAGGTACTGGGCTCTCGACATACTCAGGTTTTACATGTCATCACCCGTGTACCTGCCGTTCAGGCTCCTGCTTAGGTACTTCATATGGTTTGTTGACAGACACGTTAAGAAGTACATGGGTAAACTTGAGGAAATGGTTAAAAAGTAGCTTCATATAGTATACCATCAAAGACTCAGGCTTGAACACTGTTGAAAAACACTCGCGGTGTAAGAGAGGTGGAAACGTTTTACATTACAACTCCAATATACTATCCGAACGCGCCGCCGCACATAGGTCATGCCTATACGACCGTGTTCGCTGATGCAGTAGCCAGGTACAAGAGGTTAATGGGCTACAGGGTTTTCTTTCTCACCGGCAACGATGAGCATGGATTAAAGCTTCAGAAAGCAGCTGAATCGGCTGGTAAGCATCCAAAGGAGTTCGTTGATGAAATGGCTGAGGTTTTCAAGAAGTACTGGAGAAGCCTGGACATATCGTACGATCACTTCATAAGGACAACAGACGGCTACCACGAGGAAACCGTGAAGAAGGCTTTCGAGTACATATACGGAAAGGGCTTGATATACAAGGCTAAGTACAGTGGACTCTACTGCGTTGAGTGCGAAAAGTACTACTCACCAGGCGAGTACGTGGAGGTAAACGGTAAACCCTATTGCCCACTGCACGGTAAACCACTCGAGTACATGGAGGAGGAAACGTACTACTTTAAGCTCAGCGATTTCAAGGACTACCTACTGAGTGTTCTAAGGGACAGAGACATAGTTGTTCCCAGAAGCTACGCTGACGAGGTTATCGCAAAGATCGAGCACGAGGGTCTTCGAGACATATCTGTTGCTAGACCAAAGGAGAGAGTTTGGTGGGGTATCCCGGTACCATTCGACGAGAACTACGTGGTATACGTGTGGTTTGACGCACTGCTGAACTACGTTAGCGCGATAGAAGCGTTGAGAAACGAGGAGAAGTTCAAGGCTTACTGGAGCAATGTTCACCACGTCATAGGGAAGGACATACTGTGGTTCCACACGGCTGTCTGGTTCTCGATACTTAAAGCGCTCGACCTTGAACCACCGAAGAAGCTGATAGTTCATGCCTTCTTAACAATGAAGGGTGCTAAGATGAGTAAGAGCGTGGGTAACGTGGTAACAATAGAAGAGATGCTCGAGAGGTACGGCAGCTCCGATGCCACCAGGTACCTGCTAATGAGGATATTCAACATGGACAAGGACAGCGATTTCTCCTTTGAGCTGCTCGACTCCATTTACTTGAGTGAACTAGCTGATACCTACGGAAACCTTGTTAGAAGAGCTGGTGTTCTCGCCCAGAAGAAGTCCGGTGGAAGAATCTACAGGAGGAGCATGGACGAGAAGCTGTTGAACACGATTAACGAGAAGCTCAACGCGTACGTGGATGCAATGGAGAACTTCGAGGTTTCAAGAGCAGCTACAATAGCAATGGATGTTGCGAGAGCGGCGAACCAGTACTTGAACGAGACAAAGCCCTGGGAGAAGAGTGATCCAAGCAAGGAGCTCTACGGTGTTCTGGAGGCTATTAGGGTTGCTACACTAATGCTTTACCCGTTCACGCCGAGAGCTTCAAGCACCGTGGCTAGAGCGTTTGGATTCGAGCTTTTGAACCCGGTTAAAGCAGGACTTGAGAGCGTTGAGAGGTACAGCATTACTAGTGCACCGATACTTTACCGCAAGGAGCTCGTGAAGAAGAGGGAAGGATAAGCTTGAAGTACTACGTTGCAGTTGACGTTGGTGCTACCAAGACAAGAATAGCGTTGTGCACCGCGGAAAACGTGCTGGACAAGGTTGTTGAGCAAACTCCGAGAGAGGGTAACGAGTACACGGTAGCCGAGTTCATAGCAAGCACTGTTCGCACGAGGTGGAAGAGCTTCCTGGACCAGGTGGAATCCGTTGGCGTTGGCACCATTGGACCCATAGACATCAGAAGAGGACGTGTTGTATACGCTCCGAACCTTCCGCTGCACACCTTTCACCTGCTTGAGCCGCTTGTTGAAGAGCTCAGAAAACCTGTTTACGTAGCCAACGACGCTGTTGTAGCTGTGTGGGGTGAAAAACACTACGGTTTAGCAAGGAACCATGACAACGTGGTCTACGTAACCATGAGCACTGGTATTGGCGTAGGAGTGATCGTGGACGGGCATCTGCTCATAGGGAAAGCGGGTAATGCTCACGAAGCAGGACACATAGTAGTAGACTACAGCTCGGATCTCCCGTGTGGATGCGGTGGTAGAGGTCACTGGGAGGCTTACGCGGGTGGAGCAAACATCCCCAGGCTGGCAAGGTACGTTTACGAGAAAACACGAGTGAAGTCTCGTCTCGGGGAGCTTCTGGAGAGAGGGGAGGATGTTACAGCGAAAACCGTGTTCGACCACTACAGAGCTGGTGATAAGCTGGCTGAGCTCGTCGTGGAGACGATCGTAAAAGCCACTGCAGCCGGGCTTGCCTCCGTGATAAACGTCTACGACCCTGAGCTCGTGATTCTAGGTGGAAGCGTTTTCCTCAACAACGTTGATGTGCTCTACGAGCCTGTGGTTGAACTCGTGAAAAACAACATAGTTACGGAAGCACCCGAGTTTAAACCAACATCACTGGGAGACGACGTAGGTTTGTACGGTGCACTAGCAGTAGCAGCGTACACGCCTGAAACGCTGAAGAGGATTCAGTACCCTTTGATAATGGAGATCCTATCTAAGTAGTTCAATGGTGATGGTTTCAACGAGTGCTGCAAGTAGCAGTACTAGTGCTCCCATCGCGAAGAAACCCGCGTACTTTCTCGGCTCCCCGTAGAACACCGATGCTGATACCATAATGGAGTACGCTAGGATCTCGAGCACCGAGTGTGGTAGTACCAGGACGACTAAGCTGAACAAGCTCGCCTGGTGAGTAGTCAATACTCCAAGTATTAAGCCCGCGTTGAAAACCCCGGTTGCCAGTGTTAATCCTCCAAGAAGAGGTATTACAGATGGAGCTGAAATAGCGAGGTTGTTGAGGAATATGATGAAACTCCTCGTTAGTGCATCAACCTCTAGAAAGTAGCGCGTTTGCTCAGTGAACTCTCTGTAGAGGTTAATGTAGATCGTGTAACCCAGTAAGCCGCTGAGAACTCCTCCAGCTATTACCATGTACATCACAGCGAAGACCACTAGGACGGTTCTCGCGAAGCCTTTACTCCTCGTGGTCGCGGGTACAAGGCTGATCAGTAGACCCGTGCACGCGTAAACGTAGTAGCTT
>JAWAXJ010000065.1:0-5887 GCA_038896955.1 Desulfurococcaceae archaeon | reverse complement strand
ATGAGAGTAGGATTAACAGCTGCTGATGTAGGAGCAAGGATTCACATAGCACATCTCTCGAGCAAAGAGGGTGTTCAAGCCATAGAGTACCTGAAGAGGCTGGGTACTGGGATCACAGCTGAAACATGCCCGCACTACCTCTACTTCACAAGGGAGGATAGTGTTAAGTACGGAACGTACCTGAAGATGGCTCCAACGCTTAAAACAAGCGAGGATAGAGAAGCCCTGTGGAGAGGGCTTGCGAGAGGGGTTGTCGATATCTACGCTAGTGACAACGCACCATGCCCAAGGGAGATGAAGGAGAAGGATGTGTGGAGTGCTTGGAGTGGTATACCAAACCTCGAGGTGATGGGCCCGTTTCTATATACCTACGGTGTTATGGAGCGTAGAATAAGTTTTGAAACCTTCATCAAGGTCTTCTCGGAGAATCCCGCACGCTTACTCGGCTTATACCCTACGTTGGGTGCAATAGCACCCGGTAGTCAAGCAGACCTGGTTGTCCTGGACGTTAGAAACCCGAGAACAATATCGCACAGAACACACCACCACAAGGTGGATTGGACACCGTGGGAGGGTTTGAAGGTCTACGGTCATCCTAGGTATGCGATCGTTCGTGGAAACCTTGTTATTGAGAAGGGTGAACTCGTGGGTAAACCCGGCTCAGGAGTATACATTGGTTCAATTCTGCTCCGTGGATCAACCAGGAGTCTGGAGCAATCGTAGTTTTAAAGCTTACTGAAACAATTATTTAGTTTCCCTGGTTGATCACCACCATCTGGAGTACCTTGAAGTATAGCAGAGGTGGTATGTTTGACCGAGTTGAACGAAGGGTACATTCTGGTAATAGACCAGGGTACTACAGGTACACGCGTGATGATCGTAGACCATGAAGGAATGATCGTTAAAGGAGGTTGGTTTTACACGGAGCATAGGCAGATCTACCCTAAGCCTGGTTGGGTAGAGCAAGACCCCGTGGAAATATGGGAGAACACTAAGTTGTGCATACGTGAAGCTCTGGCGAGATCCGGGGTTAAACCCAGGAGTATACTCGCGATCGGAGTTACAAACCAGAGAGAAACAACCGTTGTATGGGACCCGAGAACAGGCGCACCAGTTTACAACGCAATCGTGTGGCAAGATCGTAGAACAGCGAGAACCGTTGATCGTCTGCGTGAAAACTACTTCAGTCTAATATGGGAGAAAACAGGATTAATCCCAGACTGCTACTTCTCGAGTACTAAGATCTGGTGGATACTCGACAATGTGCCTGGCGTTAGAGAGAAAGCTATGAAAGGTGAAGTAGTTTTTGGAACAATCGACACGTGGATAGTGTGGAATCTCACGCGTGGATCGAGAGATGTGCTTACCCCCGAGAGAAACGGTGCTCATGTAACCGACTACTCAAACGCGTCTAGAACAATGCTGTTCAACATACATAAGCTAGACTGGGACCCAGAACTTCTGGAAATCAGTGGTAAGATCCCCCTTGAAATACTACCGGTACCAAGACCATCAAGCGACAAGAACACCTATGGTTACACGGGTCCCCAAGTTCAGGAGATAATGGGAGGCGTGTCAGTGCCGGTTACAGCTATTGCGGGAGATCAGCAGGCTGCTTTGTTCGGTCAAGCCGGCTTCTACAGAGGCGATGTAAAGTGCACTTATGGAACAGGAAACTTCGTTCTCATGAACACCGGTGAGGAACCCATCCTATCCAAGAGTGGTCTGATAACAACGGTATTCTACTCGCTGGAGGAGAAAAAAGCTACGTATGCTCTCGAGGGAAGCATATTCATAACGGGTGCAGCTATTCAGTGGCTCAGGGACGGGTTGAAGTTAATAGAAGTGTCAGCAGAGGTTAACCCGTTAGCTGAAGCGGCGCCCGATACCGGAGGTGTATACTTTGTACCCGCTTTTGTTGGTCTAGGTGCACCCTACTGGGATCCCTACGCGAGAGGGTTGATAATAGGAATTACGCGTGGAACAGAGAGAAAACACCTGGCTAGAGCCACACTCGAAGCAATCGCGTATTTAACAAGAGACGTTATTGAAGTCATGGAGGCTGACACGGGCCTAAAGGTCAGTGTTCTCAGGGCTGATGGTGGTGCATCCAAGAGCGATTTCCTACTGCAGTTCCAAGCAGACATACTGGGGGTTCAGGTCGTTAGACCGGCTGTTCACGAAACAACATCACTTGGAGCTGCATACTTAGCTGGACTCGCTGTTGGCTTCTGGAAAAACCTAGAGGAGATTAGAAGGCTCTGGAGAGCAGAGAAAGTGTTCACTCCGCGAATGGACCCTGCTACAAGGGAAAAGCTGTACTCTGGGTGGAAAGCAGCTGTGAGAAGAGCTCTCGGATGGGCCCGCGAGGTTCCATGGGCTTACGGGTACGAAGAGTAGCCCATTTGAACAGAGGTATACATCATGGAAAAACTCAGAGTCGTGGTTATCGGAGCTGGAATAGTTGGTGCATCCATAGCGAGAGTCCTCAGCATGTACGAGAACTTCGAAGTCGTTGTCCTGGAGAAGGAGTACGATGTTGGCTGGGGTTCTAGCAAGGCGAACACGGGTATAATTCACCCTGGTCACGAGGAAGACCCCCGTGTTCATCCACTACGCGCGAAGCTCTGCGTAGAGGGAAACACGCTGTGGAGGAGATGGGCTTCACAGCTGTCGATCCCGGTCAAATGGACGGGCGAGCTCATGGTCTACAGAGATGACGAGGAGGAGAAAAGATCCCGGTTGTACCTAGAGCTTGCTGTTCTCAACGGTGTTCCAGGTGTAAGAGTTGTTGAGGACAAGAAAGAGCTTCTAGCGTTAGACTCAAGCTTAAGTCATGAAGTTAAAGGAGCTGTGTACGCGCCCACGGCTGGAATAATCTCGCCTTTCGAAGCCGTTGTAGCCATCATTGAGAACGCTGTTGATAACGGTGTTAAACTCCTCACGGAAACCACTGTAACCAACGTGAGAATCAAAAGCAACAGAGTTGTTGGAGTTGAAACAAGCAGAGGATTCGTAGAAGCAGATATCGTTGTAAACGCAGCTGGTTTGCACGCTGATGAAGTATCGCACATGGCTGGTGTTGAGTTGGACTTTAGGATTAAACCCAGAAAAGGGCAGTACATCCTCTTCGATGAGAATGTGCCATTGAAGCCTACGAAAATCCTGCATACTGTTCCAACTCCTATCACAAAGGGAGTATACGTGGTAACAACTGTCCACGGAAACCTCATGATTGGTCCAACAGCTGAGGATCTAGCGTACGAGTTGAAAAACGATGTTTCAACATCCCGCGAGGGAGTAGAGTACCTGCTAAAGGAAGCTAGCAGAGTGATTAAGGAGGTTCCACCGGGTTCACGCGTGATCAGAGTTTTCGCTGGTGTTAGAGCCGAACCTCCAGGTGGAGACTGGCTAATTAAGGCTTACTTGGACCCATGGGGCTTTGTAAACGTAGCTGGGATCAGATCCCCGGGATTAACGGCTGCGCCTGCAATAGCGGAGTACGTTGTGAAGCTGATATCAGAAACCTACGATCTGAGGCTCATCAAGAAGCAGAAATGGATACCCTACAGGAGTGACATAAAAAGGGTGAGTAAGCTTGAACTCCGCGAACTGGATGACCTCATATCCAAAAACCCGCTTTACGGTGAAATAGTATGCTACTGCAAAATGGTGTCAAAAGCGGAGGTCGTAGAAGCCATCGAGAGAATGCGTAGAATCGGGGTGAGAACAATAACTCTAGATGGTTTAAAGTTCAGGGTTTACGCGGGTTTTGGTAAGTGCCAGGGTTCGTTCTGCAGGTGGAGACTCGCTCAAATAGTTTCCCAGGTTACCGGGAAACCCCTGCACGAGGTCATCATCAAGAAGTCAACGTACGGTCTTGGAGAGATCAAGTCGTTGTGGCGTGAAATGAAAGCAAAAGGTTGATCGACGTGATCGAGCTGAGCTACGATGTAGTTGTCATCGGAGGAGGACCAGCAGGGATAGCAGCTGGTATTAAAAGCGCTAAGCTGGGACTAAAGACTATAATCATTGAGAACAGAGACGTACTGGGAGGTATTCCACTCCAGTGCATTCACCCCGGTTTCGGGCTACACTACTACGGTAGGGACATGACCGGAACTGAGTTTATTACTAAACTTGTAGACGAGCTTGAGAAAACAGGCGTTGACTACTTGCTGGGAGCCTATGTTCACAACCTGGAGTACAGGGACTTCATGGACAAAGTTGTAACCATTGTTTCACGAAAAGGTATTACGATAATTCACGCTAAGGCGATCATATACGCTGCAGGTGCACGCGAGAGGCACATATTCGAGATCGGAGTAACCGGGGATAGGCCGGACGGGGTTTACACAGCTGGTGAAGCTCAAACTCTAATGGACATATACGGCGTGTTACCAGGAAGGGAGATCGTGATAATCGGCTCAGGCGATGTGGGCTTGATCATGGCTAGAAGGTTCGCTCTCGAAGGTGCTACCGTTAAAGCCGTTGTGGAGATTCTACCTTACCCAGGAGGACTCATGAGGAATGTTCAACAATGCCTCGTAGACTTCAACATACCTCTACTACTGAATCACACAGTCCTAGGAATAGTGGGGAAGAACAGAGTTGAAAAAGTCATCGTAGCAAGAGTAGACGAGAATCTGAAACCCATTAAGGGTACAGAGTTTGAAATACCCTGTGATACCGTTGTAGTATCAGCTGGACTGAGGCCCAACGTTGATCTCCTCGAAAAGCTCGGCGTTGTCATCGATCCAGCAACAGGTGGACCCGTGGTGAACGAGTACCTTGAAACAACTGTTCCGGGAGTGTTCGCAGCTGGTAATGCGCTGGTCGTGAACGACCTAGTCGACTACGCTGTAGAGCAGGGTGAAAGAGCAGCCTATGGTGCGTGGATATTCGTAAACAAGTCCGGTATTCCAACAAAGCGGTTTATCAGGGTTTCACCAGGAAAGAACACTCGGTTCGTCGTCCCCCACTACGTTAGCGGTGAAGAGGACGTTGTACTGTACTCAAGAGTTACCAAGCCTATGAGGAGAGTTCGCATAGAAGTACCTGAGCTTTCCATTAAGCTCTTCAGCCTTGGTGTTAGACCAGCCGAGATGATTCGGCTTGAGCTCAAGAGGGAGCGCTTTAAAAACCTTGCACTCAACACCAAGCAAATAACTCTCGAGGTGAACCCTCATGAGCAGTGAAAAAGAACTTGTTTGCATAGTATGCCCAGCAAGTTGCACGCTGAGAGTTATCGTTGAAGGAGACGAAGTGAAGGTCGACGGTGCCATGTGCTCGAGAGGTGTTGATTTTGCTAGGAGAGAAGTTACAAGTCCCCTAAGGTACGTTATGTCTGTTGTAAAAGTGAGAAACGGAGAGTTCCCAACTGCTTCGGTTATAACTCGAAAACCTGTTCCAAAGGACTGCATTTGGATCGTGATGGATAAGTTAGCTGATATCGAATTGGAGGCACCCGTGGAAATCGGGCAAATTGTAGTGAGCGATGTTTGTGGAACCGATGTAGTTGCCACAAGAAGAGTGAGAAAAGCTGTACGAGAAAAAGCTAGTGAATCAGGAGCTATCGTATTTTAAAGCCTTAACAAGCACTTCAACGTTGTCTGTTATAAACCCATCAACGTGTTTAGCCCACTCCCGTGCTTCCTCGGGATCGTTGACAGTCCAAACGTAGATCTTTAAACCAGCTGATTTCACCATGCGTGCGTATGTTTGAGCCATGAACTTGAACATTCTTAAGCCTTCAATGGGAGGATTCAGTGAGAACAGCTTTAACTCATCTTTTTTGCTGAGACTCCAGTTAAGCTTATCAAGACTATCTATATTAACACCGATCCTGATTTCACCGCTAAGCTCTCTTGTTTTTACAAGAGCCTCC
>JAWAXJ010000064.1:0-6029 GCA_038896955.1 Desulfurococcaceae archaeon | reverse complement strand
GGAGTGGTACTGTTGAAGCACCACGGTAGTCACCAACCCAGTGGGCATGGGTTGATCATTAAGCCGAGATTTCTTGAACAAGTGTTCATTTTCCTTGCATTGCTTATGAGCACTCTCGGGTTGCTCACCGATGAGGTACTCTACGTTGAAGCCGGGTTCAAAATACTCGTTGCCTTCATAGTGGTGAAACTCATCCTGGTGAGAAGAATAATCCTGTACGTAGCGCTGATTCTACTACTAACTCTTGTCTTCTACGCTGGTCCTTTAAACAACTACTTATTGCTAGCAGGATACGCGCTCTCCATTGTGTACATTTGCACATTGTTCAGGTCGAGATGCTGGCTTATATCACTAGGCTGGTACGGTGTATCGGCATCGTACTACTGGTTAGAGATGAATAACTCAGTTTTAGTCTTGCAATTAGCAGCACTCACGGCTATGCTTAATGCTCTCACGCTGATAGCACCATTCCACCAAGTACGTGTAGCTGAAGTAATACTCCACGCTGAAGCAAGAATTATAGAAACCCTGGTTGAACTACTCACAAAGACGAGAATAACCCTTGATTCATGGGTGCACTGGAAGAAAAAAAGCCTGCAGAGAGTAGTATCATCTAAACTACAAGTTGGTTTATTAAGGATACGAACAGATGGTTCCCTAGCATTCGGCAGGCTTATTGGTAGACTTGAGAAACCTAGTAAGAGAGTGAAGCATGCTACAGTAACTTCAGCACAACGAGTGCTCACGCTCATCAGGATTTTAAATGCATACTCGATTAACCTCGAGAACAGGGTATCACGGGCAATAAACAGCTGGATACAGCTGATCGAAGGTTACCATTACAACTTCGAAAACTCAACGCTAAGCTCTCTAATTCTCGCTACCTTGTGCATGTTAATACTAGTTGTTATTATCGTTGCACAAGCCATGCACAGCTAAAGCAGAATGCAACCTAAGTACTGAAAGAACATGTGCTTCCAGGTGTTTACCCTCAATGAAAGTCATCACATTGAGGAGAGCTTTTTATCTTTGAGCATTCAATGTGTAGTCGGTGAACCAGTGGTTCGCGGCTTTACGCAAAGCTTTGCTCTTGCAATTGCTGATAGATTTAGCTTCTTTCCATGCTTGAATAATACAACATTGTCCCTCGCAACTTTCTCGGCTAGGTTTCTAACTAAACTCTCTACTCCTAATTCATCATACAGAAGTATGTAGCCTGCTACAAGCCCTGAAGCTACTGCACCTGGTTCAAGGTTCTCCATGAAGGACTCAACGTCAAATACGAGAACATCCACCGGTTTTCTAACCAGTAGTTTTCTAAGGGACTTCGCAATCAAGGTCTCTAGAAGTAGCTTTTCCTCAACCGACGAAAACTTGTCTACAACAACCATGATGTCCACATCCCTAGCTATCCAGAGCCCATGAATACTACTACCGAACAACAGTAGTGCTTTCAACTTTTTGTTAAATCTGCTAACAACCTGGTTAACTTCGTATAATACTTCTTCCCACGAGGTAATTTCTCGTCACCTTAACAGTTTCCGATGCTAGTTCAACACCTTTCTCGGCAACATCCTTTGTGACTATTTCTGAAGGGCTAAAAACCTCACCTCTAAGCAGAAACGGGTATCTAGCTCTTGTGTAGTACTCGGTCAAGTACTCCAGCGCTTCAACAATCACGTTAAACTCCGCAGTCCATTCATCCTCAAAAACCTCTGCAAAGATCCCCACGAGCTCCGGACCGTGGTTATACACAACTCTCTTTTTAACCTCAAGCAGAGCCTTTACACACTTTACAACGCATTGTTGAGCATAAAACACTGCTTGAGGGTAATCGTTAAACTGTAGAGCTCTTCTAGCTCTCTCCAGGTCTCTTAAAGCTTCCTCAAAGTACTTCCTCGCGAACTTCTCGAAAATCGACAAAGTAGACCCTCATAGCCAAAAATACATTACTAAGGTGTCCTTTATAAGCACGAACAGGCGACCTGAGGGGGGCACATGCATACTTAAGGTTCCTTTCTGCTTGTTTAAACTTAGTAGAGGTTTAAGGTTGGTTTGTGCATGCTAGTGTTCTGGTGATCCAATGGGTGAAATCGCGAAACTCGTAGATGTTTGGAAAGTGTATAAAGTTGGAAGTGTTGAATACCCTGCACTACGCGGTGTTAACCTGTCAATTGCTCGTGGCTCCTTTATCTCTATTATGGGTCCCAGCGGCTCCGGAAAGACAACACTGCTCAACATACTTGGATTACTCGATAAGCCGACTCGCGGTGAAGTGTACATTGATGGTGTAAATGTTCTTAAGCTACCCGACCACGCGATCTCGAGTCTGAGGAACAGGAAGATAGGTTTTGTCTTCCAGTTCTTCAACTTGATCAACAGGTTAACGGTCTACGAGAACATTGAGCTACCATTGTTACCCAGGGGCTTACAACCGAAGTACAGAAGAGAACTGGTTGAGAAAGCTCTCCTAGCTGTGGGCGGTGATCTATCATGGCTTAGCAAGAAGCCAAGTCAACTAAGCGGTGGACAACAGCAAAGGGTAGCTATTGCGAGAGCCATTGTCGGTAACCCCGAGATCCTGCTAGCAGATGAACCCACCGGAAACCTGGATAGAGCTTCTGCGAAAACCGTTGTAGAGACCTTTGCAAAGCTAAACGTAGAGCGCGGTTTAACAATAGTCGTGGTTACGCATGACCCCGAGATAGCCCACTGTACGGAGAAAATCTACGTGTTAAGGGATGGCTCCATTGTAGATAGCCGCGAACCGTTTAAAACGGAGTGTATACTGAGTAAGCTTTAGGTGTTATGCATGAGCGCTAAATACCCGCCTAGGAGAAGCGTTGTGCTCATAATTGCACTGGTTCTACTTAATGCTGTATTGTACGCACCCTTCGTGGCAAGATCTAGCACTGAAGACTGGGTACTACAGGAAGCGTCTTTTAGATCCGCGACTGGTGGAAGCGTGTACCCGGGTAGTAGCAACGCTAGATTAGTAATTACAGCAAGGTACATGGGACCAGATAACGCCTTGAACCCGGTTGCATGCATCGGAGATCTACCAATGGGTTTCAAAGTCACCAGCAGTTGCGTACCAGCAAGAGACGGCGAAGGCAATGTACTACCCATCGTTGAACCCGGTAGTGCTGTCTACTTCACCTACGTACTCAGCGTAGATAGAGCCGTTGCACCTGGCTACTACAGCGCTCTTGTAAACCTAACCTACTACGTGAACAACGTACTAACCTGGCGAGTGCTCATCGTTGATCTTTCGGTCTCAGAGTATCCTCCGATGAAACTCAGCGTAAAGGACGCTTACTTCACACCCTACGGTTATCCCGGGGCATGCCCTGTTCGCCTCGTTGTGGGATTGGAGAACAGAGGGTCTACGAGCATCACTGGAATGAGATTAACTGCTGAACTACCCCCGGAACTCGCTGATCCTTTCACGTTGAACACCAGCTACGCTGGTAGATTCGAGCCAGGCGTCAGTACCTACGTGGACCTCGGATCTACCTGCATAAGCCCCTCTGCAGTCTCGAACACTAGTTACACCGGCGTTCTACACGTGAGTGCTCAGCTTGTTACAGATGACGGTGTGGTATACAGCTACGAGGAGAGCTACAGGTTCGAGCTGTTCCTCGGTGATCCCCCCGGCTTGAAGATAGCTGTTCTAGACTACGGTTTAACATCAGGTGTAGACATACCTGGCTTCAGAAACACTGGTTTAAGAGTACTCTTGAGGTCCGAGGAGCCGGGGATGCTAGAGCTACTCTACTCCTACGTGGTTCTCGAGAACGCTGAGCATGTTAACGGATCTTCCATGGTCGTGTACGAACACGAGACAACGCTGAGCTATCTCGAAACCGCGTGGATCAGCTATACAGGGATAAACCTGCATGATAACGCAACCTACGTCAAGGCCAGAGTACTGCTCCACGGCTTAGTATCAAGGGATGGATCAAGGTATCCTACCTCAACTGAGCTCCTGCTGGTGGTACCTCTGAGCTACAGAGAGATCCGAGTTGGAGTCGAACGCTCAACGTGGCAACAGAGCTATGCCTACCCGGGTTCAAGCGGTAATAACCTTGTGCTGGTTCTCTACAATAGTGAAACCGAGCTGAGAGTGGAAGACGCTGTTGTAGAAGTAGTAGCACCAAGCGGTGTTATCTACCCCGATAAGATGAAGGCTTACAACGTTAACGTTAACCCGGGTTCCCTGGTCGAGGTGGTGTTCAGCAACATTCTGATACCGGTAAGCACCGAACCGGGCGTATACCAGTTCGTGGTTAGAATCACGGGTACTCTGAGAGCTCGTGATGGTTCCTTCAGGTACTTCGAGGTCCTCCGGTACATCAGTGTACCCGTGGAGAACCAATCCAAACTTATCCCTCTGCTACCAGTGCTCGAGGTTGTAGACGTATACTGGGGTGAGGGAACACCAATTTACGTTTACCCTGGTAGCGCTAGAGCTCCCTTAACTATTGTTCTCCAGAACAGAGGGATAGTTGATGCTTTCAACGTGCACTTGTACGTTGAAAGTGTAACTCCTAATGACGTGGAAGCCCTGAACAGTGTCACCGAGTGCGCTACTAGGCTGTTACCGGGTGATACCTGCGTAGCTGTTTTCTACTTCAATCTCTCGAGTAGCTCAAGCGGCTTGAAGACCATAAGTCTATTGGCCAAGTACAACGTTAACCTTGGAACAAACGTTCTTCAAACGCAACGATTAACAGCTAAAGTGCACTTACCTGAATACCCGGCTGGCGAAGGCCTAGTAATTTCAAGCTACATGTGGTTAAACAATAACCCGGTTTTCCCGAGAACCCGTGGTGCTGTACTACAGCTCGTGATAGCTAACCTTGAACCCTACACTGTTTACTCGGTCTGGGTTAACCTGAAGACACCGGAGTGCATGAGTATACGTGAGGGAACACCGGGGACACTCTACGTTTCTGGACCTTTGGCTTCTCTACAGACGACAACAGTATCCTTCACACTTGACATGAACAACTGTAGCGTTGGATTACACCGGGCTCTGGTCGAGCTAGACTACTTTGTGCAAACAGCTGGTGGGGGAGTTAGGAAGAGAACGCATCACTGGGTGAGCATTCTTGTTCAAAGCGATGAAGATGTTATTGAGTTCTTAGCCTCTGGATGGGTAACCACGCCCCTTGAACCACCTGTTCACGGTGCTCAACTCTACCTAGTGTTCAGAAACAGGGAGCTACCTTCAGTTCACAGCCCTGTTCTAAGGTTGCATTTACCACCAGGTATTGTTGATTCAAGAACAAATAGTTCAGTAGCAACCGCTCTACCGATTGGAGTATCCCCACAGCAAGCGTACACAATGCTGTTCGGGCTACCAGGCGATGCAGCTAGAGTTATTCAACAGCTGGTGCAGCAACCCGTGGTTCAAGTCGTGAGTAAAGGGGAATTCATAGTTTACATTGTATCTCTTAACATAGAAAGAGTCGACTCCCCACAGCTCACTATACCCTACACACTGAGCTTTGTTGATCACTGGGGGTTCGTCTACGAGGTTTCCTCGAACTTTACCATTAGCTTACTAACATCCCCACCGTTACTGGAGGTTCGCACCTTAACCCCCGTAGTTGTGTTCGGTAATGGAACAGCCCACCTGGACATACTACTCGTGAACAACTACGGTGCACCCGTGAGCAACGTTTACGTAGCTCTAATACCCGAAACAGGAAACGCTATACCCCAGGGAGCTGTCAAGTACATTGAAAAGCTCGACTCATACTCCAGTGTTAAGCTCAGATACGAGCTTGTATACAACCCGGTACAGGTGCTCGCTGCCGGTGGATTAGCGGTTTCACCGACTTCAGCTGTATTCAGAGTAGCTGTGCTCTACGTGGACATAGCAGGAACACCGCGCTCCTTCAACACAACACTCAGCGCGATGATAGCACCCTTCATAGAGCTCCGGCTAGTCCCCGGAGCAACAGCAAGGTACACCAGGGGATCACTACTCGTTAGCGGTGTACTAGCTAACATGGGGATCT
>JAWAXJ010000063.1:0-6045 GCA_038896955.1 Desulfurococcaceae archaeon | reverse complement strand
AATAGTAGCAAACCTGTCTTGTACATGCTTAAACCAGGTTTCGGCTAGCTCATTGAGTAGCGTTAGTGCTTGCTTGAGTTTCTCAGTATCAACACTTTCAACACTATATTTTACAGAGACTAGTCTATTGTCTACGAGGTAGAATCCCGGGGCTTCTATCTCGGTCTTGACTTCTGCTTTGTTCTTTCTGATAAACGCTTGGATTATCGCGCTTAACACGTCTACAAGTAGCTTTCTGTGGTAGACTAGCCCCTCAGCCGCTAGTCTATCCGCTATTTCATCTATCAGCGCGGGCCCTATGGTTAGAGGTCTCTGTAGAGTAGCCCCCTCAACTGTTACCTCGTACTTGGTTACCCCGCCGATCGGGTTGCTGTAGACTACAACGCGCGTAGGACACACAACTGCTACGCGCTCTTTATAGACTAGAGTGTTGTTTACCCGCTTTGCTCTAGCTATCACTAGCTTCCTCAAATTCGCTACGGCGTAGAGCTGTTTCTCGTAATCCATTAATTCAATTATTGAGTCTCTGTAGGGGCTCAGAGTCTGCAGTAATTCACTCAACTCGTGGATAACAGCTAGCGCTCTATCCTCTCCTAGTACAGCTTCAAGGATTTCCTGTAGCCCGCTTACTCCCTTAACCTTCTCCTCTTGTATTTCTCTCTCAAGACCGTATGGCTTGACACCAGTTAGAGCCTCTATCTCTGTAGAATACTCATCTACGTTAATCCCAGCTTTCTTGTAGCTGTAGACTACAGCACTCAACCGTGTCTTGAGCGGATCGGTGTCCCCCGTGGACTCGTACAGGTGTTTCACTAGTTTTACAGCACTAAGCGGGGGCACTCTAGCCTTAGCTAACCAACCGCTCAAGTATAGTAAAAGGAATTGCCTGTAACCAGGCTTGTAGGCGTCCTTGAGTAGATCAACAATCCTGAGTATCTCACTATCGCTTAGCTCTCTCAGTTTCTCAACGGGCTTGGATTTCACTCTGGGGGCTTCAAGCTTCTCTGTTTCAATTTTCTCTAGTAGCTTCTCTGGGTCTACCTCCTGTGAGCCATAGTAGATTACCTGGACTAGCCTCTGGGTCCTGGGGTTGATAGAGCCTGGGAGTCTCAATATCCGTGCTAGGTCTTTTGCCTGTAGATCGCCTCCAAGCTTGTCCACTATCCATGATTCAAGACGTTTGAGTGTAGTAGCGTCTACCTCATGGGCTAGCCTAAAATAGAGGTGGTATCCACCACCGCTATCAACCACATAGTACGGCTCTAACCCAAGCTTGCCCCTTACGTTGTTGAGTACCACAGATAACGGGGGTCTCTTAACATGGATTACCTTACCAGACTCTGTATAGTAGCACTCAAGAGCGTAGTCCTCTAGCTCCCTACAGCCCTCAAAACCTGCTTTATCTACCGTTTCTTTATAATCGTAATCAACCCAAAGCCATCTACCGATTCTTACATCTTTCTCAGAGCCTCTACCCTTGGTGGGCTTGGTGGATAATGGTAAGACCTGATAGTAAACGTGTACATCCTTACTAAGCTTGGATATGTACTCCCTAACCTTCTGGAAAATCGTGTCACAGTCTTGATTGTCTAGGCAAAAATGCCTATACCTAACACTATTGTCTATAACCACTATGGAAAAACATTTGGCGTCTGGACTACTGTAGAGCCAAATTACCTGCAAAAAATTGATAGCACTATCTACATCTAGCTTATTAACCCCGCTATTACTATTACTAGTACTAGTACTACCGCTCACTACACACCCCCCAGTTTTTTACAAATTGTTTATTCTCCAAAGATATCATTTAGTGATGGAATCATCTTCTCAAACTCTGGATACTTCTTCGAAACCTCCTTCAACGTCATTATGTATGTATACAGTGTTCTGCTACGGAGATTGTCTATCTTTTTTTCAAGAATTGATACTATCTCGTTGATTTCACGTATATTCTCAGGATTATTCAGGTGCTTAACAATCAGCTCCCTCTTTATGTTCTCAAGCATAAGGAGCTGTTTTGCCTTGAATCTCGATAGTGTTGATCTCGGTATAATTCTCCTCCCCTTTCTCGAATCTGAATCCATACACTTTTCACCTCACAAAATATACATGTGTATAGAAGTTAATAAACTGTGTGCGGATCTCTTCTTCACTCTCCATATCTATTTAATTGACGGAGCTAAAAATATATTTAAATCCGTGAAGTAGGTGTCATCTGAATTGTTGTAGGCTGTTGTTTCTATAGATTCTTCCACAAAAATGTGGAAATATGCACTGTAACATCACCTATGGTGTTGCTACACATATACTAGTATAGTATACTATGCTTCCCTAGTCAAACAAATAATTCTGCACAGGGTTGGAGAGTATACAAAACTGGTTAGATCTAGTTCTCCATCTTCAGCTCACCAATCTTCTGCTGTATATATTCAACAAGCTTGGAAAGCCTCTCCACAGCCTCCCTCCTAGCTTCCTCAGACCTCCTAGCCCTCCTAACATACGCATTGACAGCATTTAAAGCAATCTTCAGATAGTCGACGGATTCAAGATTATCCAGATCAAGCATATGGATATGCTCAGCATGGTTGTAGCCCTCAACCGGACCTATATAGCACCTCCTTCTACTCTTTGAAACAGGGTCGTAGTGTATATAGTATACATAGTATCTACCACCTCTCCTCTCAACACTCCTATAGCCTAGAGCACCACATCTCGGGCATATGCTCACTCTCAAACCACCTCTGTATCCACAAAATTGTGGATACAGGTATATAAGCACAGATGAAAATAGAATGCATAGCGAAACATATATATTTAATATATACTGAGTAGTATACAGACAGTGATGTGGAGACATTCTACTGATTGTGTGATGATGTCTGGGGAGCTGAGTGTCAGATGTTTCTTAGAATATCTTCAGCTGTTTTCTCCTGTGTATAGCTAAGTATAAAGTCTAGTTTTGAGTGCTTGGTTATCTTTGCAACTATACTTGGATTCACACCCTGGCGTAGAAGATATGTTATGAATGCATATCTAAGAGAGTGTGTATTTATCTTAAGCATACCTGATGCATATGACTTTATCCTCTTCACAAGAACATCATCATCAACATTCACAAGATCTACACATAAACTAGTATCAAAACCAATCTCTGGAACAATAACCAATCTCATTTCTCGCCTCTTCTTCTTCGATACATTAACCTCAAGCTCATTTTTTCTCGTCAAGATATACTGCTTGAAAGCTCTCACAGCTTCTGAAATCCTCAAACCATTCCTTAGCTGTAGAAGCAGTATAAAGTCATAGCAAAGCGATACAAGCCTTCTATCTTTCCTCTCCTTCTTCTTTCTAATAGACTTCAGCAACAAGCTATACACAGCATCATAATCAACACCTTTATCCCATTTCATAACCCTAACCCTACACCATAAAACGTAAAGCTAGAGAGTTAATAAGCAAACAACAACTTAACCTTTTATTGCCTAAGATTAAGCACAATCACATCACAACAACACGCTTAACCTTAGAGCCCTAAGGTAAACTGACGATATACATATATGGTATAGTGTACACAAAACAACTGCTGTTTCCACAGATCTGTGGAAAAATCACTGCTAAACACCAACTATAAAAAGCATTGAATGTATATACATATACAATATCATTTTTTTTTTAATATCATATTATATTGTTATATTATTTTAAGTACCTTACACGCCTTACACACCTTACACGCCTTACAACCTTACACGCCTTACACGGTCTGGAGAGTTGTCGGGAGAAAGTTTAAGGTGTGCGCTCTCAGGCGTGTAAGGTTGTAAGGTACTTAAAACAATTGAGTGATATTCTATTCTATGTAATTCTAGTGTTCTATTCCTTAATAAACCTTACACATCTTCAGAAATCCAATGTTCTATTCCTTAATATATCCTTACACTCTCCACAGATTTGTGAAAAAACCTAACTAGTTAGTAGATCTATGAGTTTCTCTAGCTGTATCCTTATCGCTCTTATGCTTTTGTTACTAAGCCAGAATACTCCATATTCACATCCAAGCATTTCCGCCATGCTTTTCAGTGATATGTTATCAAGCCCCAGCTCACCCAGTAGAACACTTGTTATGATGATACTATCCTCTCTAGCTCTAGCCCCTGGTATCATATGCTTCTCTAGTAGTGTTTTCAGTTTTTCCTGGAGCGTTGCTTTGTCTGGTGTTATAACGTCTATTCTGTATTCATCAACATATGTTTCCAGAATTCTTGATATATACCTAGCGTAGAGGTCATTAACGTACTTCTTGAATCTCTCCACAAACTCCTCTAATATCGATTCGTGTACTTCACTAGATTCAGTATATTCTAGGTTTATCCAAGCTGGTTTCTCAAGCCCCGCAATCTCATAGCATTTTTCAAGCAAAAACTTGGGGTCTATGTGGTCTAGGTCCTGTGCTTTAACCTGCTTAGCTATGCATCTACCTATCTCGCTCAGTACCGCTAACCTTGGCTCAACCTTCTCTTTGAATTCCTTCTGTTTCTCTATAGGTATCTTCTCCCCATAGCTGAAGGTTATGACCTTGAATCTACGTAGCAGAGCGTCATCACGTGGCAGGAACTTGTTGCTTGTGAATATGAGTGGTGCTAATGCAGGGTACTCTGTGTATGTACCTCTAATGTACTTCCCTCTAGCGGTTGTGTTTTCAACTGCGTTTTTGACCATTTCAACAACGTCTTCCTTTGATAGTGCACCCCCAGGCTCGTTTACAAGTACGGGAAACGTTGATGTGCTTAGGACATAGCCTAGCCGTGCTACAGTATCTATGCTAGCCCCCGTCTTCTCGTGCTTTGCGTCTAAACCCCACATTCTGAGAACAAGCTTGCCTAACGTGGTCTTGCCCGTAGCCGAATCGCCATAGAGATAGAGCCACGGTATCCACCTACCCTTCTGTTTCAGTATGTAGCTGAATGGTGCTACAGCCCCCCACTTGACTATTGTACTGAATTTATCTTGTACGTGCTTGAACCAGACCTCTGCTAGTTCATTGAGTAGCGTTAGTGCTTGCTTCAGCTTCTCACTATCAACGTTTTCAATGTTGTACCTTACTGAGACCAGTCTACCGTCTACAAGGTAGAATCCAGGGCTCTCTATCTCTGTTTTGATTTCCGCTTTGCCTTTGCGTATAAACGCTTGGATTATAGCACTCAATGTGTCGCAGATCAGCTTTCTGTGGTAGACTAGTCCCTCTATTGCTAGTCTATCCGCTATTTCATCAACTAGTGCTGGTCCAACAACCAGGGGTCTCTGTAGCGTAGCACCCTCAAACACCACCTCATACTTTGTTACACCTCCAATCGGGTTACTGTAGACTACTACACGGGTAGGGCAAACCACTGCTACACGCTCTTTGTACACTAAGGCGTTGTTTACACGCTTGGCTCTAACTATTACTAGCTTTCTCAAGTTCGCTACAGCATAGAGTTGTCTCTCATAGTCCAGCAACTCAATTATTGAATCTCTGTAGGGGCTCAATGTTTGAAGCATTTCGCTTAGTTCATGGATAATGGATAATGCCCTATCTTCGCCAAGAGTAGACTCAAGGATTTCCTGTAGCCCGCTTACTCCCTTAACCTTCTCCTCTTGTATTTCTCTCTCAAGACCGTATGGCTTGACACCAGTTAGAGCCTCTATCTCTGTAGAATACTCATCTACGTTAATCCCAGCTTTCTTGTAGCTGTAGACTACAGCACTCAACCGTGTCTTGAGCGGATCGGTGTCCCCCGTGGACTCGCACAGGTGTTTTACTAGTTTTACAGCACTAAGCGGGCGCACTCTAGCCTTAGCTAACCAACCCGATAGGTATAGTACTAGGAATTGTCTGTAGCCGGGTCTGTAGGCGTCTTTCAGTAAGTCAGCTATCCTCAGTATCTCGCTATCGCTTAGCTCTCTCACACCCTGCTTGGGGGTTTCCCTCAGACGTGTTTCGCGTTTCTCTGTTTCAACCCTCTCTAGTAGTCTCTCTGGGTCTACTTCCTCAAAGCCCGAGTAGAC
>JAWAXJ010000062.1:0-6071 GCA_038896955.1 Desulfurococcaceae archaeon | reverse complement strand
GAAACCTGTTGCAATTCATACACCTCTAGTAACGAGCTTGCGTGGTCCAGCTAGAAAGCAACTACCTCAGGTTGAAAAAACACCTGAGTTCGAGCTAGATGATGTTGCATCCGAAGTTAAGATGAGCAAGAGTAAACCTGAAACAGCGATATTCCTACACGACCCTCCCGATGTTGTACGTGCAAAGGTGATGAACGCTTATTGTCCACCTAGAACAGTACTATTCAACCCCGTTGTGGAGATCAACAAGTACTTGCTCTTCCAGCAACCAGGTTTCATACTCCACATCGATAGACCAAGCAAGTACGGGGGACCTATAGATGTCTACAGCGCTGATGAGCTTGAAGCCTTGTACATCAAGGGTGAAATACACCCATTAGACCTAAAGAACGCAACAGCAGATGCACTAGTAAATATGCTCAGAGATATCCAAGCAAAGCTCTTCTCAAACCGTGAAACCGTTAAACTGATCGAAGAACTCAAACAAGCCAGGATCACAAGGTAAAGACCAGAAACCATGCTTAAAACCCCAACAAAACTAGTCTTAAACTGGTGGGCCGGTAGCTCAGCCTGGAAGAGCGCCGCCCTTGCATGGCCACGTGAACACCGGGGTCGAAGAAAGGCGGAGGTCCCGGGTTCAAATCCCGGCCGGTCCACTCAAACTTGTCTATTTAAAACTCTATACAGATGATGTGGTGGGGTTTAAAATTGGATACGGGTTTACTGGTACAAGTGTTCTGGATAGTGTTTTTCTTACTGATAATTACCGGTTTGTACCAGAGAATTCAGCTACGACTCTGGATCCTGGAGTTGAAGACTAAGCTTAGTGTTATGCGTGCTATTCTAGAGGAAGATAAGCATAGAGTAAAGAGTCTTCTGAGAAACCTTGGGTTGGGTACACCCGAGGTTTTACTGAGCAGAACGCTCGATACTTTCATCATAGAGCCCGTTGAAATAGAACCCGTAGATATAATCAGAAGACTTGATCACCTGCTGAGAACATCTGAAAACCACACGAAAAGAATGATTGAAGATGCACTACCTAAGCTTGGAAAGCACGAGAGAAGCCTCGTAGAATCCTCTATCGCTATAGTTGTAGCCTTAAACCAGATCTACAAGGTTGTTAGACACTACGTTTTAATCGGAGAGAAGGAAAGCAACTACATACTGATCATGCAGCTTCAGTACATTCTACCACAAATAATGAAGATTGTTGAAACTTACCACGAAGCATTAACATCCTTTATGAACGGGCTTCCCATTGGTGATGGAGTAGGCCCGCTCTTAGCTTACATGATAACGGAAAGAGGTGAAGTCAGATCTAGAACCGTAGTTGATGATACAAGTATCATCGAGGTGATGTACAAGAACAGAAGGCTGTTCGTCGTCAAAGCCGAAGGTCCAGGTAGTAATGTTGGTCATCCAGGAGCCATCATAAGCAAGCTGGTAGATGATCTAAAGGGCGCTGTGGACCTGGTGATCACGGTCGATGCAGCGCTGAAGCTTGAAGGAGAGGAAACAGGGTCTATAGCGGAGGGTTATGGAGCAGCCATAGGGGATCTCGGTCCCGAGAAAATAGCCATTGAGAGAGCCACAGCAAAGTACAATATTCCTCTTAGAGCACTAGTTATAAAAATGGACTTAAAGGACGCTATTACAACCATGAAGAAGGAGCTGTACGATGCTATCGAGGAAGCTATTTCCTATGTAGACAGGATTATCGAGGAGCACACAAAACCCAATTCAACACTGATATTAGCAGGTATAGGTAATACCATGGGTATACCCGGGTGAATTCTTTTGAACAGTGACCAGGTGTTAACATACGTAGCTGTAGCACTCGTATTTCTCATGGTTATAGCATACTACGCTTACGAAGCAATAAAAACCAGAAGAAGACGTAGACCAGAGTACATGATCAGAGAACTACTAGTATGTGTAAAGTGCAACTACAGAGTTGAAAGGGATCACGAAGCCGGTGACTTCATAGGTTTAATCAAAGACACTTGTCCCAAGTGTGGAGGAGACCTAAAGATCAGAGGAATATACGCAGTTGAGAAAAAACAGGTATTTAAACCCTGAAAACAATAGCACACAACTGCGGCACCCGACCCGGCCATAGTGGCCGGGCAACACCCGGTCTCATCAGAACCCGGAAGTTAAGCCGGCCACGTTAGGGTGGCCGTGAGGTCCGCGAGGCCTCGCAGCCACCCTAAGCTGGGATCGGGTGCCGCTTTCAACCCCTTTAAGCTTACACACTTGTTCATGATAAGTGGTGTAGATAGAAACGTTCATAAGCACCTTATACATAGTACTTTGCTGAAGTTGCTCAATGAAGGAGTTGAAATCTACTGAGGGGTTCTCTCCTAATCACTTGGGACTCGTGACGGTTAAAGCTATTCTAAACGTCTCTTAGGGTGATCCAAGCAAACAAGCGTGGGAAGTATAAACGAAGCGATGAGGCAAACCTATACAAACTAGCATGCACATACGCAGTAAACCGCCTTCCGTTTACCACTACAGGAGAGCTTATAGGGACCTTTGTGCGATTGGAGGCAAGTTATTTAATAACCCCTAATTTAGGCATTTAATACGAGTACGAATACTTAGTGGTGGTTTAATGGTAAGGTTTTGTCCCAGGTGTGGTTCAATAATGTATCCTTTCAAGAAGGGAGATGAAGTCTTATTGAAGTGTACTAAGTGTGGTTTTGAAACAAAGGCTGGGGATAAAGAGAAGTACAGTATGAAGTACCAGGTTGGCTCATCGAAGAGAACTGTAACAGCGAAAGTTAGTGAAGCTAAGGAGTCGAAGATTACGCCTGAAGAGAGAGAAATGCTTAGAGAGTACTACGAGATATTCCTCGAGGAGTTTGAGCGAAGCGAGTTCGAAGAAAGCGGCGAGGAGTAGCTGTACTCAGGTGATCAGCTGAGAGTAGTTTTCTTCATGTCTTCGTCCGAGCCGTCACCAGACATCATCACTACAGTATTATCCTTGATTGTGCTTATTTAAGTTTGCTCCTCCACCAAATAATAAGATAAGATATCAGATATCCTGGATCACAGTTAATGTGGTGTGCTTATTGGTTAGGGTAGCAGTTGTAGACAAGGATTACTGTAAGCCAAATAGGTGTACTCTTGAGTGCATACGGTTTTGCCCAGTGAACAGAAGTAGAAAGAAAAAAGCTGTAGATCTAACAGAGGATAGATCAAGAGCTGTGATCTACGAGGATGTCTGCGTTGGATGCGGTATATGTGTAAAGAAGTGCCCCTTCAACGCGATATCAATAGTTAATCTTCCCGATGAGCTCGAGAAAATCCTAGTTCACAGGTTTGGTGAGAACACATTTAAACTCTACGGTTTACCAACACCTAGGACCGGAGAGGTACTTGGAGTCATTGGGCAGAACGGTGTTGGTAAAACAACAAGTATAAAGATACTATCGGGTCAAATAAAGCCCAATATGGGTAGATTCAACGATCCTCCCGACTGGGACGAGGTGATCAGGGCTTTCCGCGGAACAGAACTTCAAGCTTATCTTGGAAAGCTTGCTGATGGAAAGATCAAGGCTGTAGTTAAACCACAGTACATTGAGCCAGCTAAGCGTATTCTGAGAGGAACGGTGAGAAATGTCCTGGAGAAACTCAACGAGAGAGGTCTACTGAAGGAGCTCGTTCAAGCCCTTGCTCTAGAGAGAATCCTTGATAAGAAAATAAATGAGCTTAGTGGAGGAGAACTTCAGAAAACGCTCATAGCGGCTGTTCTCCTGAAGAACGCGAACGCGTTCTTCTTAGATGAACCCTGTAGCTATCTTGACATAAGAGAAAGACTCAGAGTTGCTAAGGCTGTAATGGAGTACACGAGGCCAGCTGAGAACTACGTAGTGATCATAGAACACGACCTCATGATCCTGGACTACATGACAGATAACATCGCTGTAATATACGGGGAGCCAGGGGTCTTCGGTATATCCTCAAAACCCTACAGCACGAAAGCCGGAATAAACCACTACTTAAAAGGCTATCTGCCAGCTGAGAACATGAGAATCAGAGATGAGGAGGTAAAGTTCAGAATCAGCGTTAGAAGTGAGGTTAAACCCGAAGTACTCTACCCTGTAATTGCATGGGACAACATAGAGTTCCAGTACAATGGAGGGTTTAAACTCACAGCTGAGAGTGGAGAAGTTTACGCAGGCGAAGTAGTAGGTGTCGCAGGACCAAACGGTATTGGTAAAACCACGTTCATAAAGATACTAAGTGGTGAGCTGAAACCTCAAAAAGGCATGGTTCTAGTATCACCGGAGAATGTTAGCGTTAAGCCTCAGGAGGTTTCACCTAAGATATTCACCGAGGAAACAGTATCAGCAAACCTTAAAGCATCCTCGCCGAGCGCTGTTGATCCTTCCTCGTGGCTTTACGTTGAGCTCGTGAAAAGACTTAAACTCAACAAACTACTCGATAGAAAAGTAGAGGATTTAAGTGGTGGAGAACTCCAGAAGCTCGCAGTTGCCTGCGCACTAGCTAGAGAATCGGATCTGTACTTCCTAGATGAACCATCCGCTTACCTCGACGTAGAGGAGCGTATTGCTGTGGCAAGAGCAATAAGGAGGGTTGTTGAAGAAAAGAAGAAAGCGGCGATCGTAGTTGAGCACGATCTACTGCTTCAAACATACGTAAGCGATAAAATAATGGTGTTCTGGGGTGAACCAGCGGTTGAAGGGAGATCAACAAAACCTCTCAATCCTCAAACAGGATTTAACACCTTACTTCAGCATCTCGATATAACTGTGAGAAGAGATCCTGAATCGGGAAGACCCAGGGTTAATAAACCGGGTTCTGTACTAGACAGAGAGCAAAAACAGTATGGAGTTTTCTTCGCAGCGGATAATTTTTAAATAAACATATAAAAGCTCATAACACCCCAACTGATATAAACTTATAAACCCTTAACACAAATACAGTAAAACGGAGGTGTTTGAGTTGGCGGATAAAACAACTCTTTCTATAATAAAAGCAGATGTAGGTAGCATAGCAGGGCACCACATCGTTCACCCAGATCAGATCGCTGCTGCAACGAAAATCCTTGCTGAGGCTAAGCAGAGAGGACAAATAATAGATTTCTATGTAACACACGTTGGTGATGATCTACAGTTAATAATGACCCACACGAAGGGGCCAGACAACCCAGATATACATGGATTAGCTTGGGAAGCGTTTAAGGCTGCTGCCAAGGTAGCACGTGATCTAAAGCTTTATGCAGCGGGACAAGACCTCTTATCAGAAGCGTTCTCAGGTAATGTAAGAGGTCTTGGACCAGGTGTTGCAGAGCTTGAAATGGAGGAGAGAACTTCAGAGCCTGTGGTAACATTCCACGCTGATAAAACCGAGCCAGGAGCCTTTAACCTACCAATCTTCAGGATATTCGCTGATCCGTTCAACACAGCTGGGCTTGTAATAGACCCCAAGATGCACGATGGATTCGTGTTCGAAGTATACGATGTATTTGAGGGTAAAAGCATCTTAATGAAATCACCAGAGGAAATGTACGATATTCTAGCTTTGATTGGAACACCCGGTAGGTACATTATTAGAAGAGTTTACAGAAAAAGCGATAACCTACTCGCTGCTGTTGTAAGCGTTGAAAGGTTGAATCTAATAGCTGGGAGATACGTTGGTAAGGATGACCCAGTTGCAATAGTTAGAGCACAGCACGGATTACCAGCTGTCGGAGAAATACTCGAAGCTTTCGCTTTCCCACACCTCGTTGCAGGCTGGATGAGAGGTAGTCACTTTGGTCCACTCATGCCTGTTCCAATGAGGTACGCTAAGGTAACAAGATTCGATGGTCCACCACGCGTAATAGCACTTGGATGGAACATAAACAAGGGTAGATTAATAGGGCCAGTAGACCTCTTCGACGATGTAGCGTACGATGAAACAAGAAGACTGGCACAGTTCATAGCAGAGTACATCAGAAGACATGGTCCGTTCATGCCACACAGACTTGGACCAGAGGAAATGGAGTATACAACACTACCACAGGTTCTGGAGAAGCTGAAGGATAGATTCATCAA
>JAWAXJ010000061.1:0-6103 GCA_038896955.1 Desulfurococcaceae archaeon | reverse complement strand
TGTAATTCCCAGGAAAGCTTCTTTTCCAATAGGCTTTAACGCTGAGTCTATAAATGGTACTGGTGAACCGTAGGGATCTATGTCCACGTAATCTACGTGCACGCCTGATAGTGTAATAGTGTTTAAGAGAGCGTTAGCTTCGTGGTTATAAGCTTCTAACTTCCCTGTGAGGTTGTTAAGCAGTATGTTCTTCCTCATGTAATAGTACGCTCTTGCATCCACATCGTTTACTATTCCACGACCTCCAACTTCGAGAACTACTCTAATACCTCTTACTCCTGTACCCGATAGCGCATCCACAAAGAAGAAGTCTCTTTCTCTCATAACGGTTTTCAAGAACAAGACTGAGAGGTCCCTGTTTAAAACAGCTTTGGGATTGTAGAAAACAGGCATCCACGCTGGTTCAATCGCTCCATCGGGTCTTCTGTAGAACTCTGGGTTTGGTACTACTATCTGAGCAAGCCCTTCTCTGATCAGAACCTCTTTCTTAAGCAGCACGTTCGTTGCATGATACACCTCGGGGGTACTTGTTTACACGCACATTGTTGTATGTACATTGTGGTCACCGGCTGAGAGCATCAGAATGAGAGCTCTTCATCACAGTTCAACCGGTTCGCTACTCATCATCTCCCGTAATCCTAGAAACGGGCAACGAGTCTGCTCTACATTATTATCTTTTGATCTTGCTTATTAAGTAGTCTACGACGATCTCGGGTGGATTCACTCCTGTAGCTCTTCTTAACCCCTCCCAGTGTGGAAACGCGTTTACCTCTAGTATGTAGTGCTTAGCTGTCTTCATATCGTATGCTATATCCACTCCCGCGTAGTCTAATCCGATGGTTCTCGCTGCCTTCAACGCCAGGGAGAATACCTCGGGTTCTTCGCTCTCCTTTACAGGTACTCCTTGTGCTCCCTGTGCGATATTGGTTTTCCAGCTCTTGCTAACCCTCTTCATGGCCCCGATGACCTCATCGCCTACGACGAAGACTCTGTAGTCGTAACCCGGTTTCTCGAGGAACGCCTGGTAGTAGCTCGGTAATCCTATGTTTTTTAGCCCTCTAGTAATGTAGAAGGCTAAGTCACTATCACCAACTATCGTGCTTCCAAGACCAAGACTGCCCGTTAACGGCTTGTATACTACAATGTTCTTCTCCGAGACAAATCTCATTGCTGTGAACGGGTTCTCTGTTACAAGGGTTTCTGGAACAGGTAAGTTGCTAAGCTTTAACCTCAGTAAACACCTGAACTTATCTCGAGCGGTAAGCGTTGCAGTAGGGTGATTAACCACCGGTATCATAGTAGCTAGTGCTTCGAGAACACCTAGTCTCTTGAGAAAAGTATCAAGGTTCATGAAAAGCCCTAGGTTTCTCAGTAGTGCACCATCCATGTCCACTAATTGACCCTTGTGGTAAACCTTTATACTGGTCTCGGAGAGAACAGCATCGAGCAAGTGCGTTTTTAAGTAAACCGGTTCATGACCCTTCGCTAGTACAGCATTTATTAGCTCCTTTGCAGTACCAGAGGGTTCTTTTCTGTACTCAATAACCCCGATCTTCAACTTGAAACTTCCCTTATTCTAGTAGCTGTTACAGCGTAAGTAGTAGAAGCCAAAGCTATACTTAGCATCACCACGGCTGAGTACATGTTCCTTGATGCTATATAGCCTAGTAGAGCACCTACACATGTTGCTATAGATAGAAGTAGTAGTAGTGCAGTTGCTTCTTTCTTTGTAAAGTACTTGTCTACGTGAATAGAGGTAGTAGCTACAATTGCTACGTATACCGCAAGACTCGCTGCAAGTATGCTGTAGCTTGTGCTGTAAACAGTGAACGCCACTGCGAACACTTGCACAATAGGTAGTATTAAAAACATCTTAGTGCTTTTACTCATCTGCTCACCTTTCAAGGACTACTTTGCCATGATAGGTTTTTATAATCGTTTAGAACCTATAGCTGGAGTTCCGTACGCGGTTTCAAGTGCGATAGTACGAACGCAATTATTGACAAGTATATTCCAGCTTCGAGCGGATCAGTGTTGAGTACTAGTTCTAAGAGACCTTCTCTCCTGAACGCCTTAAGCTCCCTGAAGGCTCTGTCTTCTAGGCTAACGTAGGTCACTAGAAGAGGCTTTTTGCCTACAGAAGCTATTTCTGCATGTGGCGTGTAGACAGCTTCTATGCCCAACTCAGAAAGTACACGTGTTAAAAGTCTTGCCGGTGCTTCTAGTATTCTGCTTGAGGATACGTGAAGGCTGTTTAAAGCGAAGATCTTCTCTAGGATGGGAGTGTACTTCTCGATCAGGGACTTTGCTACCACAGCGAAGCCTTCTTCCCCGTGAGTGAAGAGTCTTCTACTCCTCAGCTGAAGACTGTTCATGTAGTACTTCGAGTGTGCAAAAAACGTGGATAAACTGAGGAGGAGCGAGGTTTCGTAGCTATTTCTACCAGGGACCGTGTTCACGGAGTAGTGCTTTGCTAAGATTTTGTATCTTTCGTCAACCGGGTCTTGAGCATAGGCTCTGTACTTAACTCCCAGTAGTCTCGCTGCTTGTAGACTACTGAACAGCTTTGAATACTCCTCGGCGCTGAAAACCACCATTGAAACATCTTCTCTGTAGGGTAATACGTAGAGTGAAGCGTCTTCCACATCCAGCAGTAGTGTGCTCTGAGACCTCATTGTTACGGAAAACCAGTAGGATATCGAAGCTGGCAGTAGTCCATACCCGGTGTACGCGTAGATAAGTGTCTCGGAAGAGCTGCTCGTTAAAAAATCAAGTATATCCTTTGCAACTTCCCTAGCTTTTTTCTCTATTCTTTCTATCTCCCCGAATATCTGTTCTAGACGAGCGCTGTTTCTAAGCTCTTGCAGCAACTGCATTTTCTTTCATCCGGTTCACTTGGTAACAACTCTACTATGCGTGGTATAATCTTCTTAACCTTGGCTACGTTTTCATTCATGGTTTTTATTACTTCCTCTGCTGTTACCGGTTTCTCAGCCCATACGTCGTAGTCTGTTACCATGGCTATAGTCGCGTAGCATATTTGAGCTTCACATGCTAAGTTTATTTCAGGAACAAGTGTCATTCCAATTATGTCGGCTTTGAACACATCCTTCCATACTCTGCTCTCCGCTCTAGTACTAAATCTAGGACCCTCAATGCATACGTATGTTCCTTTTTCGTGCACTCTGATATCGGGGAATTCCAAGGCTACCTTGAGAATAATCTCTCTAAGGTGCTCGCAGAAGGGATCAGCCATACTTACATGAGCTACTACTCCACCTTCGAAGAATGTGTGAGGTCTTATGCCTTTCGTCATGTCGATGAACTGATCGGGGACGACGAAGTCTCCTGGTCTATAGTCTTCCCTTAGACTACCAACAGCTGATACAGCTAGTATCCACTTGACTCCGAGAGTCTTCAACGCCCATATATTAGCACGATAGTTCACCCTGTGCGGAGGTATTCTGTGTCCTCTACCATGCCTTGCCAAAAAGGCTACTCTTCTCCCCTTTAGAACACCGACGACGATGTTGTCACTGGGCATGCCGTACGGTGTGTACACCTTGAGTTCCTTGACTTCCTCGATCCCCGGTAGTTCGTAGAGACCACTACCACCGATTATACCTATTTCTGCTTTAACAGAGGGTTCAACGAGCACTTTTCTACACCGTAATGAGCCTGTACACTCCTCGTGCTTCATCGTGCTCAATTATTCGCTTCTCGATTAGAACTCTCAGTGCACGCGTGTAGTAGACGTCACCAACATCAATACCATACCATTGTTTAAACCCTTCAACGATCTCACTGTACGTCCATTCCCGTTTTCCGGTTTCCTTGTAGGTTTCCGTCATCATTCTCTTAATGAACTGATAGGTATCCTCCAGCCTTGTCCAGGGGTACTGGAACCACGTCCACTCCTTGACCTCAATGTAGTAGTAATCCGGTTTGAACTTTGCCACCGGGCTAATCCACTGTAGTGCTGCTGTTCTCACATCCCTGGGGTTCCAGTTGTCTCGTATGTAGTCTCGAGCTAGCTTCAGTGTTTCACCGGTATCCACAATGTCGTCTACTACTAGAACCTTAAGTTCATCGGCGTTGACCTTGTACGGGAATCTTAGTATGGCTTTTTCCTCCATTTTAGCTGCTTCAGTCCAGTGCTGGCTTTGAAGGCTTAGTAAGTTCTCAACCCCTAGGAAATCGCAGATTAGTCTTGCTGGAACGAATCCTCCACGTGCAACCGCTACAACTATGTCTGGAATGTACCCGTCGTTGCGTATTATTTCAGCAAGATGCATTGACCAGTCTACTATCTCCTCCCAAGTAACAAGCTTAGTTTTAACACGCACCATGTCTATCACGTATATACTAAGTATTATCCTGGGGTATAAAGGGATTAAGATTTGCTAGCTAGTATGAGTCTGTAAGGTAGTGTAAACCCTCTTCCACCAAGGTGTAGAAGAACTTTACCGCCTTTCGCTAAATCCCAGCCATACCTGGTGTAAACATCCTCTCTCACATGTACTGCAAGAACCTCTGCTATGAACAAGGCTGTGTCGTCGAGTGCGATCTCCTTCACGACCTTGCATTCGAGAAACCCCAGCATATCAGCTAACCCAGGTGTTTGTATCCTCGTTGAGTTAACGGTTTTTAGTCCAAGCAGTGAAAGCTTATCTACTTCGCGTCCACTCATAGTACCTGCTTTGTACACTACGTTAACGTGGTTCTCCGATGGTACATTGATCGTGAACTCGCCGGTTTCCCTTATCAGTTGATAAGTAAAGCTACCAGTCCATATGGAGAGTGCTACCAGAAATGGTTCATCCGAAACAGGTGTAACCCAGGATGCTGACATCACGTTCAACTTACCGCTACTGCTTCTCGCTACAATAAGGTACACGGGTCTCGGGTGTAGAACATGGTAATCTCTGGGGTCAATGGTTCTATACACGTAGACACCATCCATGCTTAAGTCGAAGCATAGTAATATGTTTTAGCGATAAACACCGTGAAACGAGTGAAAATTAAAACTAAAAACCGATCCATACTACTGGAAATATAATGGGAGCTGCGGGGGTGCCCGAGCTTGGTCAAAGGGGTCGGGCTCAGGACCCGATGGCGTAGGCCTGCGTGGGTTCAAATCCCACCCCCCGCACTTCTGCTTCACAAAGAAGTTTAACTACCTCCTCAACTAGCGTCTTAACCATTTGCTTCAGGTTTCGTTTACGGAACCTGCAGTTAAGCTGGCCTTCGACGACCAAGGCTACAGTTAAGCTTAAACCTTCAACGCTTCTCGGTGAGCAACCGTTCAGCGGGGGATCTTAATAGAGAGTTCCATATTTTGTGGAGAACTACACTGTTGAAAATGGTGAAACATTGTACGCAAACATCGAGTAGGTTACGGAGATCTACACTTAACTCTACATAGGCAAAGTAGTGTTGTCAAGAGGTCGTCAATATAGCTCAATGAAGAAAACTTGATAGTTCGCACTCATCGAGGTATTGTGCAACAACGGAATTCACAGATGCAACAGCACCGCATCGAACGCATAGTGAATACAATTATCACAGAAGAAAATGACGGTTATTGATACAACGGGGACAGCAAGTTTGATGCGCCCAATGATACCCGTGGTCTTCGTCATAATAGCTATCACCATACGATTGGTGAGATCAACTAGTTCTCTATCCTTTTCTTCTCATTTCGATATTGATGTTTCTGGTGTGGTTTTGTGCTACGGAAGCGCGTACGTTTGGTAGTGCTAGTAGTCGTGGTTGTGCTCGTCGCTCTCACTTTGGGATTTACATATGTAGATAGGAGTGTTACGGTTGGCGTGTACTTCTACGTATGGTATTCTTCCGATGGAAGACACTGGGATCCCAGCATGGATCCCGCTTGGGCTGTTGTTGAGCAACCTGTCATAAGATTCTACGACTCTAGAGATGAGCAAGTTATTCGCTGGCAACTTAAGCTCATAAGAGACGCTGGAATAGACTTCATTGCCATCAGCTGGTGGGGTCCAGGAAGCTTCGAGGACGAGGCGGCCAAGGCTGTCGTTAAGCATCTGAGAGAGTATGGACTGAAGTTCGCCATCCTCGTTGAACC
>JAWAXJ010000060.1:0-6112 GCA_038896955.1 Desulfurococcaceae archaeon | reverse complement strand
ATGCTGTTTTTAAGTACATGTATCTTAGCTTCAGTAGCGTTGTTCAATGTCACGGTAATAGTGCTCTTCTCCGAGTTAACCCGCATTGCAGGTACATGCCTCTCAATGATCCTCACAATATCACTGAGACTCACAAGCTCATCGACCTGTTCTTTCTTAGCTACAGCAAGTTTCTTCAGTATCAACTCCACGGTTTCCGAGAACCGGGGAATATCCCTGTACGCCTCCTTTGTTTTCTCCAGTATTTCAATAAGCACGTGCTCTGCATTGAATGACCTAAAGATGCTTACCAACTGCTCAAAATCCTGCGATTCAAAGAATAGTAGCAAGTTTGCTGGATCCCCTGAAAAAGCGTCGAACTTATACTTGTTCTCTAAACTCGCAATGATCTTCTTTAGCTCGTTCGCTGTTTTAGGTGCTAAGCCTTTACCTACGTAGTTGTTTATTACCGGGTTTACTATATGCCTTAAGAAGTCGATCGCCAAGTTAACACCCTGAAAATATTTAAGAAGCTTTAATCTTAAGTGAATTGCGTGTCTGCCGAGGCTGTGTACAAAGTTGTCTAGGTCTACAAGAAAGCAACACTGGAATCCATATACAAGCGATATTAGAAGACTGAGCATATATCCGCAGATAAACACGAGAGAAACACCTAGTTTAAGAGTAGGAGAAGAGATAACGGTTAACATCTACGATATTGATGATAAAGGTAGAGGACTAGTCAACTATAAAGGAGTAAAAATAATTATACCCAATGCAACCAGTGGTTCTAGAGTAAGAGTTAAAATAGTAAAAATAATGGAAGATACAGCCATTGGGTATGTCACTAAGATTCTAAGCGAGTCAGCAGACTAGGTTTACTCTATAGTACGTTCTTGTGAGAACGAGGCATTTTTACTTCTTGTAACCTATTTTTCTCAGAAATTCTCTTCTTTCTACCTTATCTTCCTCAGTTTCAACACCCAGCGGTGGGTACCCATCTACCACGCCTAATATCGTTCTCCCCTGTTCGGTTTCAGCAACTATAACTTCAATAGGATTACCTGTAGCAACGTACAGTGATACAACTTCGTGCACGTTCTTCAACTGGTTTAGAATGTTTATGGGATACGCGTTTCTAATGAATAGAACGAATGTATGACCTGCTCCTATATTCAGAGCAGTTTCTATCGCTGCCTTCACTAGTTCTTCATCGTTGCCTTCGTATCTTACAAGTCTTTTTCCACTTGCCTCGTTGAAGGCTAGGCCGAACTTTATGCCGGGAACACTTGTAACCAGGGTTTCGTAGATGTCCTCTACGGTTTTTATGAAGTGGCTTCTACCTATGATCACGTTGGCTTTCTCCGGAATTCTGACGGGAATCTTCAGTAATCTTACCTCCACATGCAACCCCTTAATGGTGTTCTTACCTCAGCCCAATAATTAACTCTGGAAAACCCAAGTTAAAATTATCTCCGAAATCTTCTCTCAATGCAAGAACGTTATAAAACAGGTATTTAATTAAGAAGATTGATCCACTCACAACGAGTTGAAATCTGCTGTTCGCGGTTGATCGGTGTGCCTGTACATATTAAGGCTTCAAAGGAAGACATAGCTGGTAATGTGATCGCTGGGGGAGACCCCTACAGAGTAGAGCTTCTTAAACAGCTACTCGAGGACGCCCGTGTAGTGAACACTCATCGTGGATTACTGGTTACAACAGGGTACTACAAAGGTACAAAGGTAACCATTGCAACACACGGTATTGGTGCTCCAAGTGCAGCTATAGTGTTCGAGGAACTAGCACAACTCGGTGCAAAGAGAATAGTAAGACTTGGAACAGCTGGTGGGATCCGGAAGGATACTAGAATAGGCGATATTGTTGTAGCAACCTCGGCTGCTTACGTATCCGGTGGTTGCGCTATTGGACAGTACATGCCGGGTTACTGCGGAGCCACCGGCGCTGATCCTCTCTTAACAAGCCGTATTATTCAGGTCCTTGATGAGCACAACATGGAGTATAAGTATGGACCGGTTTTCTCCAGCGATGCTTTCTACGCTGAATCACCAGATTTCGCGGAAAAGCTAAGCCACTACGGTATAGTAGCAGTTGAGATGGAGGCTGCTGTACTATTCACACTTGGATGGATGCGGGGTTTCCAAACCGCGTGTGTGCTCGTAATTAGCGATGTTCTCCACAGCGAAGAAGCACAGAAGGTGTTTTTAACAACGGAAGAACTCTCAGAAACCTTTCTAAAGCTTGGAAAAGTTTTAATGGAGGTATTTGCTAGATTCTACAAGGGTTGATCAGTATTGTGTCCCAGGAATTCACTATAAAACTGTACGATACTCTAGAAAAGAAAGAAAAAGAGCTTAAGCCTGTAGAACCAGGCTTTGTAAAGATATACGTGTGCGGTCCAACCGTATACGATTACACGCATATAGGACATGGAAGAACATACGTAGTGTACGATGCACTTAAAAGATACTTAGCGCTAAGAGGCTATAACGTCGTACACGTAATGAACATAACAGATATAGATGATAAAATAATCAAGAAAGCTCACAGCGAAAAAAGAGACTGGAGGGATATCGCAGAGGAGTTCACAAAGGATTACTTCCAAGCTTTGAATGCCTTGAGAGTAACAGTTGATCATCATCCGAGAGTTACTAATCATATAAAGGAAATAGTGGAGTTCATACAACTCCTAATAGACAAAGGCTATGCGTACGTAGCACCAAGTGGAAGCGTGTACTTTGATGTTGATAAGTACGAGGACTATGGAAGGCTCTCAGGAAGGCTCGAAAAAGAACTCTGGAATCAAGAACCAGAGTTTCTCAGTGAAAAGAAGAAACCCTACGACTTCGCACTGTGGAAAGCAGCAAAACCAGGTGAACCCTACTGGGAGAGCCCGTGGGGTAAGGGAAGACCAGGGTGGCACATAGAATGCAGCGTAATGAGCTCTAGATACCTAGGAGAACGCTTCGATATTCATGGAGGAGGCACTGACTTGATATTTCCGCACCATGAAAACGAGCGCGCTCAAAGCGAAGCGTTGTTCGGTGTAAAGCCATGGGTATCAATATGGATGCACACAGGACTTGTAACCGTGGGTGCTGATAAGATGAGCAAAAGCTTAGGCAATATAATACCATTGAAAGAAGCCATCAAAAAATGGAACCCTGGATCAATAAGAATATGGTATCTTCATCTACATTACAGAAAACCACTGCAGTTTTCCGAGGAAAGCCTCGAACAGGCTGAGAAGCTACGTGAAAGAGTAGTTACGGCGTACGAGCTACTGAAAAAGCTTCAGGAGGAAGCACCTGAACCACACTACCTAAACGATGTTGATTTAAACAACGCTAGGTACCTGTTGTTTCTGCACCGAAGATTCCACGAAGCTCTCAGCGACGATTTCAATACACCGCAAGCGATCGCCGCAGTAAACGATTTACTAAGCTTTATCTTCAGAGAACTGCAGTATAAACCTAGGTATATGCTACTAGCTTTAGCAATGAAGACTCTTAGAGCTTTCAATCACGTGTTCGCCGCATTCGAAGAAACCGTTACAGAAAGCGACCAGCTGGTGAACGAACTTATAAACATTGTTGTAAGCGTGAGAAAAGAGCTACGTAGAAGAGGTATTTACGACCTCTCGGATACCATTAGAAGCGAGCTAAGCAAACTAGGAATACAGCTTATGGATAAAGGGCTTGAAACAACGTGGATGAGAATAAGGCGCTAACGAAGATAAGACGTTTCTCCGGTTGAGCTTAATAGATCTGCATTCGCATTGGAGCATGAGTACGCTATTACTTTGCAACACCTGCTTTTTTAGCGATCTCCAAGGCTAAGGCTCTAGCATCATCTACGCTTACTAGGCTGCTTACCTTCTTCTTAGTCTCGTATACAACAACGCTTGAACTATGTTTATGTCTAACCCTTACGAGGTCTGATTCCTTGAAACTGTAAATATCTAACAGTTCGAACCCCAGCTTCTCGAGTTCTCTTCTTAGCAGCTCTGTCTTGCTCTTCACCATAGTTAAACACCGGTGTAGGCTAGTTATCCAGGCTTGGTTTAAATGTATTAAAAGGCTTAAATAAGATGGAGAAGGTGCTCCAACCTGAAGAGAAGCTTGTTGCTATACAAAGATGAATGCATCGAGGTAGCCTTTACCACCGACTCCATACACTTAAAAGGACTTAACTTCAACGTTGAAATAAGAGAAAGAGTTGTGATTGTCAAGGGATCAGGAGAAGCCAGTGTTCACGGCATTCGTGGTGGTAAAAAGAAGGTCGTTTACATCCAGCTCGAGAACAACAGAGGTGTAAAGTGCACGGAGAACGCACAAGATGAATTATCCAGCACCTTAGCACAGATCAAGCGCATCGTTACCTCAGTCGGCGATTTTATCAGTATTGTACCATCCGGGCGTTTTTTGATAGACTACGCCATTGTAGGAGAAAACATTGTAGCGCTTCTAGTTCCTGGACGCAAGAACGTGTACATCGATAGGGAGGGAAAAGACTCTGTAACCGTGTACTTTGTATAGCTGATCATCAGGGAGCTATTAATGTTGCTTCCTCTGGATAACCTCCTGTGATCGCTTCCAAGGCTGATTTTGTGTTTAAACCGGATGTTATCACAACTTCTACCCCCAGCTCGAATGCCAATTTACCGGCTACTTGAACCTTCCCAAACATGCTTCCCGTAGCATCATCCATAGCACCTTGTTTTAAAAGAAGTAAAACCTCCTCGAAGGTGTCTCGGGTTATTCTCTTTATTAAGGAAGCATCCTTGCACTTCTTCGGGTCACACGTATATACGCCGTTGACATCCGTTAATAGAACTATTCGACGCGGTGAAATCTCCCTTGCTAGTAGCTCGAAGATCCGCTCAGTTGAAACAACTATGACATTGCCTGCTCCTATAATGCACTCACCGTATACTACTGGTACTATATCGTTTGCCAAGAACTGTTTAACGGGTTCCGCACACACTCTTAGACTCCGCGTTGAATTATCGTAGTATACAATGGCGCTTGTTTGAACACTTGTAGCTTTTATACCGTTTTCTAGTAGGAAATCCACTATAATGTGATTTAAAATCCTAGTGGACCTTTGACAGAGCACGGTGAGATCCCTGTAACTGATGCTTCCATGTTTGAGAACAACGTAATGTGCGAAGCTTCCACCACCATTCCCCACAATTAACCTTACACCGGAATCGCTAGCTTTCCTAAGTATGTATGCTATAGATTCTAGTGCTTTGTAGTTTATAGACACCGGCTTACCTTTGACGGTAACCAGACTACCTCCTAGCTTAACGTAAACAGGTCTCAAGCTCTCTCCTGCCGTACTCAAGATTTATTTTCTCGTTTATATTGATACATAAGTTCGGTGTCTCGATCAAGGTTTAGACCAAACAAGTGAAACATTTTCAACAAGGGTGTTGATCATCTACGTCAAGGTAGTAGCTATTGTTAAACTAGCTGGTAAGATTATCGATGTACTCAGACGTAATTGGCCTATTATACTAGCGAATGCTGTTTCACTATACTTATCTGTATCACAGTGGAACCCCTATGACGTTAGGTACTTTATTATGTGGTATGACAAGTACTTTTCGCAAGGACGACTACTGGAAGTGTATACGGGACCCCCGGAAGAGAAAGTAGCGTATTTTCCACTGGCTGTTATTATATTCACGCTATTTCACGCCTTAGCTGTAACACTATCAAACGATATATTCGTATGGCGATTAATTGATAAGATCCCGCTTCTTGTATCGTTTAACTTGGTGTACTTTCTTCTGGTTAAGAGATACGGTAAGCCTGCTGGCTATTTATGGCTAGTTACATTCGCATCCTACTCCGTTATAATGGGCTATCAGTTCGACTTAATAATTGCGCTATTCGTTCTACTAGCTATTCTGTCTCTGGAGAAGGAAAACTACAAACTCTACGCCTTGTGGATATCCTTAGCTACAGCGATCAAGCAGGTTCTAGTTGTTCTTCTTCTAGTTCCTTTCGTAGAACTAGTGAAGAAGAAAAACACTCGTGGAATAGCGAATTACTTGTGTGTTTCAGGAATTACGCTAGCTGTATTCGTAATACCCTTCCTCATGGT
>JAWAXJ010000059.1:0-6120 GCA_038896955.1 Desulfurococcaceae archaeon | reverse complement strand
TTACTGTAATTGGAGTAGTTGCTGTGGAGTACAGTTAAATGCCGTTTAACTACACCTTTACTTTAGGGCGCGTTAGTGTTTCCGTGTCTTACTTACCTTCTGAATATAGGAGTTGAGTGTTTGTAGAGTCTTGATGCTAATTCTAGATAAAGACTACGAGAAATATTACCACGCATAAGGAAATACCTAACCAGCACATTGGTAGACCAAAACCACGTTTCAGGAGTTTAAGTAATATAGGTTAAATTTATTAGGCTTGGATACCCTATACCTATATGGGGTATGCTATATGGGATTCAATGCAAGAGAGTGGGCTCTAAATTGGCTGAAGGGCTCTATCATCGGCTACATGAGGGGCGAAATTACGCTGAATAACTTGTTAGGCAGAATTAGGAGGTGCTTAAAGTCATATGGTGTGGCGTTATCTGATGTTAAGGTATTGTTAGACATCGTAGTCTGGGATCCAGCTCTGAACTTAGGTCCCCCTGAAGAGAGGCATAAGAAGCTCGACTCCTTACTAAGATCCCTCAATGAATTGATAAAGGGTGCGTAACAGTGGTTTTCGTTAAAGTCTTCTTCGGGAGCTCTGAGTCTATGAGAGAGCTCCAGGATGGGAGCGTCCACCTCGTAGTTACGTCTCCTCCATACTACAATGCTCCCTTCGACTTCCCCGGACTTTTTTCAAGCTATAACGAATATCTGGATCTCCTAGAGAGGGTTGGGAGAGAGGTCTACAGGGTTCTGGCTAGTGGCAGGGTTGCCTGCTACGTAACCCAGGATGTAAGGATTGATGGAAAGCTCTACCCCATAGTCTCTGATTTGGTCAAGATCATGCGTGAGATAGGATTCGAGTACCAGGAGAAGATTATATGGAGGAAGCCTGAAGGCTATATAAGGATAAGTAGGAGGAGCGGTGTCCTACTTCAACATCCATACCCCATGTACTATTACCCAGATAATATATATGAGGAAGTAGTGATCTTTAAGAAGCCTGGAGAGTTCGACAAGACTAGTGTGCCGGTCGATGTTAAGGAGAGGAGTAAGATCAACGTGCACAGGTTCCAGAAAGAGAAGTGGTACCTCTCAGTCTGGGACTTGACGAACGTCCTCCCAAGCGAGAAATGGAGCAAATATACAGCGGCATTCCCAGAGGAGCTAGTAGAGAGGCTTGTAATACTCTACAGCTACGTGGGCGAGACTGTTCTAGACCCATTCCTCGGTACTGGGACGACGTGCTTCGTCTCTAAGCGTTTAGGGAGGAATTGCATCGGTTATGAGATAGACCTAGAACTAAGAGAAGTCATTGAGGAGAGGTTAGGTGTTGACGTTAAGTCTCTTCTGCAGTATGTAGGGCTGGAAAGGCAGGACAACATTGAGATCATAGTTAGGGGTGATGCAAAAAAGCTGAGAATGAGATTAAGAGAGGAGATTGAGAAGAAGCTAAAGAGCAAGAACCATGACTGAATTCATGCCTCCTTCGGGAGCATATTAAGGTACTTACTAGTGGCGACCAACGCGTTATAGAAACTAACTAGATTAAGGGCTAAGTACTGCTTCCTCACCTCATGATTGCAGTAAACGAGCTCCCCACGAGCCTTACCCTCGACCCTATCCTTTAGTACACCACGAATCGTGATTCTTGGCTCATCAGAAGCCAGCTTCACCATCACCTGCGGTCTCTTACCCGATATTTTAGCCACGCCGACCTTAGCGAAGGTTCTGACGGCGTGGCTACGAGTTAGCCTCAGCCTCAGACCGTTAATGACGGAGTGGGGGTCCCTACATAGAGCTGAGTTAGGGTCAATTACGCAGTGCTCTCTAACCTTGACGTTTAGGTAGCGTTGAACCAAGTCAAAACACCCTAAGCAAAGGCTGAACTCCTCTACAGGAACCTCAACGTAGTATGTGACTTCCTTACCTCCTTGCTGAACCTCCCTCCTCGGTTTAGGAGTGCCTCCTGGAACTAACGAGCCGTAGTAGCTAGGTAGGTAGCTCCTTAGAGCAGCAACTAACTCATCGAGATACTCAGCACTAACGTAAAGCATGGCCCAGTTCGTCCACTTATCAGGGTTAACGCCTCTAATCGACGTCCTCTCAAGATGGTACCCCCTAACGTCTAAATCCAAGACGACACTACTGCCTCTAACCCCCACGCTAACGTACACCTCCTCTTGAGGTAGAACGTACGCTTCTTTCCTTCCTCTAATACTCTTAATCCAGCCGAGTTGCTGGAATGTGAGGTCGAGCCACTCAGGAGGGATGAGCCTCTCAATAGTTACAGGTTCAGGAGGCTTCAGCCACCCACGGAAGTTAGAGTAGATTAGAGGCACTGGCATGACTACCCTCCCGTCAGGACTCTTAGGAACGTAAAACCCATGACTGATGAGCTCTTCCTGAAGCTCGAGGGAAGCCGCAAAGTACAGCTGTAGTGTATCGATTGGGTAGCGCTTCAACAAGGCAACACCAGACATATAATGCTACCAAAGATATAATGGCCGATAAATCCTTATATGAACATGCTTTAGAATAGGGATGAGCCTGGTGAGCCTAGTCTCAATAAATGGTGACAAATCCTTAGTTTAAACTTAAAAGCTCTAAAGGCTGTAACAGACGCTCACCACACCCATAGTGTAGTCAACTCCATTAACTTCAGGGAAGACTGTAGTATACTGCATTATGCACGGTATACTCGGCGATTTTCATTGAGTGGGAAATTAATCGAGTTTGAAATTTATACTGTCTTTGAAAGCAAATAAATATATTCCATGATTCCCTGTCTCCCCCAGAACCCGCTAGTATACTTTGAGAGAAATTTCAAGTATATTTTCTTTTTTTCTCCAGGAGGTTTTCCAAATGGAGCTGGGGTGCGGGAGCTGCTGCAGGCCTGTTTTCTTGTAGAGAAGCGTGGTTTGCTTAGATAGTTGTTTTCACACCACGCATTAGTATGTGAAAAACAGGTGAAAAAACCTAGGTTACTTTTTCACTTTAGGGCTCTAATGTGATATTATTAATTGGAGCTCTAAATTGCTGTAATTGAGTCTAAAAGCAAATGATTTAAGAACTCCAATTACTGTAATTGGAGTTCTCAATTACTGTATTACTGGTGGAGGTAAGTTTATAAAATAGTGTTACTATGTTAACATATAGTAATTGATCATGGAGGTGAAAGGAGTGGTTGAAGAAATGTTAATTAGGAAAGTTAAGTGCCCAAGGTGTGGCTATGAGTGGTTCACTAGATCAATGTTAGGCTATTTAACATGTCCTTCATGTTACAAGAGGTTCCCAAACCCATATAAGAAATCTCAAAAAAAGCAAGCTTAGAGGGGGTCTTGAATGAAGGGGGGTAGGGTACGGTATGTCTACGTATACATATAGTGAGGGCACTTATAAACTTAGTAAATTTACTAAGTTTTCACACAGTGATTCACTAGACTTCCTGAAGAGTGTTTGGAGTTACACTAGCCTTGAGGCTCAATGCTTCTGCATAGTAATTGTTGAAAACAGTAAGTTAGTGTTTAAGCACTTCTGTTTAAGCAATTACAAGAACTACGGTAGGTTGATTAAATCAGTTGAGAAGTACATTAATAGCATTGGAGACATTAGTGGAAAACACATTTACTTCCAAGTACTACCACTAGCTGTTAAGCCAGCTAAGGGTAGAGGCTCTGAGAGAGACGTTAAGGTAGGTAGATGGCTTTGGGCTGACTTAGACTATAAGAGTGTTGTGGAGAGTGAGGAGTTCCAGGGCTGTAGAGAGCTAGAGGACTACGCTCTAGAGTGCTACTACAGTGAGGGAGACAAGTGGATACACGTTAAGAGACCGCCCTTATCTGAAGTATTAAGCAAGGTTAAAGAAACGCTTGGCTTAGAGCCATGGTTTATTGTGGACTCTGGAGCTGGCTACCACATATACTTCAAGCTATCATATGAAGTAGATTCAAGTAAGTTGAAGAATCTTGAGACATGGATAGTTGATAAACTGCAAGGAGACCCTCAGAGCAAGGACTTAGCACGCATACTGAGGCTTCCAGGCTCTATTAATCCACGGGTAGGGAGGCTAGTCCAAGTAGTGTATAGTGGATCCCAGGAAGTAGACCCTGAGGAATTACTACAAAGAATAGGGAGAGAGAAGTTGGAGGTGAGTGAGGAGGGAAAGCCCAAGCCTACTAAAACCATAGGAGAGTTAAGAGAGTTAAACGATAGTGAAATACTAAGGATAGTAGAGCTACTTAAAGACTCATACAAGCCTGGGTACCGCCAACTCCTATTACTGTACTTGAGTGGTTGGCTAGCTAAAGCAAGGATTTCACCAATTAGTGCAGTTAAGATAGTTAAGCACTTATATGAGTTAACAAATGATAGCGATCCATTGAAGACAAGGCTTAGTACAGTAATTTACTCATATAGGAAGAGCGGAGTAGACGTAGACAAGTACGCTAGTGAAATAGAGGCTCTAACTAATGTAAAGCCATACGGGCTAGAGAAGGAAATTGTTGAGGAAGCAATTAAGGGTAGGAGCGGGCTACAGGAAGTAATTGAATCAGTGCTTGGTGAGGAGAGAGCAATAGCAATTATACATGAGTTGAGTGAAATACTACAGACATTAAGCCCGTTTAGAGACTCAATAGTTGAATTAGTGGACTATGAGAAACAGCTCTATGCTGTAGCGAATTTGAGGAAACTCATAATAGCTAGAGCTAAGCGTGTAAACAATACACTTGTTTATAAAGAGCGTGTAGCAGTTGTGTGTCCTACAAAAGTAACCGTGTACTCAAACCCAATTGGGGGTATAACAAAGTATGAGATAACCGTGGAAGGGGCTACTCTACAGAGACCCCTAACTATTGGGCCCGCTACAGTAGATGAAATAGCCGACCGCATAATTGCTGAAGGACTAGTCTATCATAGAAATCTAGTTTATGACGCAATGAGTGCTATAATACAAGCGTTTATACGTAAAGGAAAAGCTGAAGTAAAGAGTGAGGTAGAGAGCCCTGGATTCTACTTAGTAGACAATAAGTTAGTTCCAGTGAAATATGAAGTAGGTAAAGTAGATGTTGAAAAGCTTAGGGAAGCACTAGAGTTATTGAATGAGCTAGCTGAAGTGTGGTTTAAGCACGCTCAAGAAAAGTTCAGTACAGTAATAAAGTGGGGGGCTATAGCACCATTTGGCTACATACTGAAACAGAAGGGTAAGTGGATACCTTGGCTATACTTGTACGGAGATAGTGCTACAGGTAAAACAACGCTAGGTAAGATAGTGTTGAAGATGTGGGGTTTAGACGCAAAGCATGAGAAAACAGGTGCTAGTATTGATACAACCGCTAGGCTTGGCTACGTGCTAAGCATGTCCACGTTTCCTATACTTGTTAATGAGCCTGGGGGTGCGCTCTCAAAGGAAGACGTGGTTGAGATGGCTAAGAGCGCTGTTGAAAACACAACCGCTAGAGGAAAGTACTTGAGAGGTACATACACGGAGTACCCAGCACTATCCTGCTTGATATTCACAAGCAACAAGTTTCTACCACGAGATGACGCCCTGCTAAGACGCCTCAAAGTGATAACGTTTAGCTATGGTGAAAAGATACCCCTTGAGAGGCAAAGAGAATTCATGGAAAGAGTGGAGCCAAGGCTAGGCATGCTTAGTGAGGTAGGAAAGTGTATTGCTAAGCATGTAATTGAAACACAAGGCGTAGAGCACTTAGACGGTAAAGCACTAATTGAGAAATGCTATGAAGTGGCGGGATTAGATAAATCAGCTTGGCTAAACCTAGAGTACACTGAAGCTAGTGAAATACATGAAACAATTATAGAGGAATTCGTTGAGAGGTTTAAGAAGTACGTAAACGATCTCTACGCTAGGTATGTCTCAAGAATTATTCAAACAGATACTGAGGCATTACAAACTAAAGTGATAACCCCAGATCAAGCTACAATATCTGAAAAACTAAGCACACTGCTTGGGAAACACTTACTACCTGGAGCTAGAGCTATTGAGGATAAGGTTATCATAACTAGTGTTTTATTAAGCGAATTAGGGCTAGATGGTAGGATCTCATTGAAAAGCCTAGCTGAAATACTCAATTGTGAATACAAAAACGTAAAGCTCTACGGGAAGGT
>JAWAXJ010000058.1:0-6150 GCA_038896955.1 Desulfurococcaceae archaeon | reverse complement strand
AGGTCCTCGCAAATAGTAGAGATCCTCTATCGGTACGGTTTTAATGTGCAGCGCATCTTGGATGAACTCCACGATATAACAAAGCATCTTCCAATTCAAAGCAGAATAGCAATACTTCACGGTTATCCTACATGGTTTGTAAGTGATCTACACGGTAGAATGCCAGTAGATGAACTGGAGAGCATGCTTAGTAGCCTTAATACTAGGAAGAGATGGCTTATCGTTAATACACATAAAGCAACCCTTGAAGACGCGATTGCGTGTCTTGAGGAATTCGGTATAAGCACTCAAAAGCATCCTTTGTTTGAGAATGTGCTCCAGGTAAAAGACCCATTTAAAAAGCTAGGCAACATACAATGCATAACTCGTGGTGAGGTAATACCTCAAGACATAAGCTCGTTTATTATCGTCCAGCTTCTTAAAGCTTACGGAGAAGACCTTGTAGACGCCTGTAGTGCACCTGGGTTGAAACTATCAGAAATAGCTAATGAGAAAGTCTACTCCAGAATAGTAGCAGTAGATATATCCGAGGCGAGAACAGGCTACATCCCCATTCAACTGGAAAGAATCGCGGGTATTATACCAACGGTTATAATTGTAAACAGCGACTCGAGAACACTAATGCTTAATACTAAAAGAGCAACAGTGTTCATAGACGCACCGTGCAGTAATAGTGGTTCTGTATACTCGAATCCAGCAGTAAAAGTGTACTTATCAAAGCGCTTAGTAAAAAAGATGAGTAAGGTTCAGTTGTCTCTTCTAAAGGCCTCGGCAAAGTATGCCGAGAGGATAGTGTACGCCGTGTGTAGTGTGCATCCACGCGAGGGAGAAGAAGTCGTTTCACAGATACTAGGTAAACTAAAGGATTTTGAGCTTTCGAAGGTATCACTACCCTACGGGAATGATGGTTATAGAGGATATGCCGTATCAAAGCTTGTTACTAGGTTGAATCCACATGTAGTTAACGGACAAGGCTTTTTCATAGCTGTACTAGAGCGGAGGTAGAGGACCTTGATTACATACACATACGGTGCATATGTAAGTAACCTTCATGGATGCACCGTAATGCTGGATCCTCTTCTTCCACCTAAAAAATGCCCAGTTGATTGCGTGATATGTCCTCTTGGAGGAACCAAAATACACCTGAATAAACTGAGCACTCCTTCACCCTTGGTAAGTAAGCTTCTCAAAGACCTAGAAGAAAACAAACCTAGAAATGTACGCATGAATACGGTTATGATCTGGGGGTTTGGAGATCCGCTCCTAATAGAAAACGTGGACGATATTGTTAGCAAGGTAGCTGGTTTACTACGTGATGAAGGTATAGATGCAAAAATAGTGCTTCACTCAAGCCTAGTGTATGCAAGAAGCGTTGAGAAAATACTGAGTACCGTGAGTAGTATCAATGTACCGTACATATGGTACGGTGAAGACAGGCGAGCTCTTGGATGGATCACCAGCAGAAGCTTCGCTGATTACCTTGAAACACTTAAACACCTGAGTAAGCTTGAAAAAGGAAAGATTGTTCCAGAATTGTTCATATTTAGAATAGGGTCAGAGCACTACCCTTCCCTAGATCACTTATCTGAAACTCTCGTTCACCTATCCCGTGCGGGTTTTGAGGAAGTCGTTGTAAAACCTGCTGAAAGACCGTCGCCTGGTCACTCAATAAAACCGCCTTCACCTAGCTACATAGAAAAAGTTGTTGAGGATCTAGAGAGTAAAGGGTTCAGAGCTGTTCCTGAAACAACTCTGATTCCAGAGTCCCCCTTCGTGTGGAACAATGTGTACACGAGCTTGTACAACCACGTTCTCAGAATAGCGTTGAGATATGATGAGGTTAAATTTACATACGGAGACCTCGGAGTTATAGCTTTAAACAACCTGATCTCCAGGAGAAAAATCGTGCTGATCCACTGGGGAGGAACAACGTTTTACAAAGCAATCATCTAGGCCTCTTTCTACCTGAGAGCTTTTTCAGTATGTACAAGATTATAGCTGTGACCGATACTGCTAATGGATAAAAAACCGTGATCCAGAAGTAAACCTCGTTTTCCAAGTTGATAACACCACTAAACTGCTTGCGCTACACCTTCACTCCTTGCATCGCACGCGAGTTCTAGTCTTTTGTCCTTTTTCAGTACACCTACATGTACATGCCCTGGTAGCTCAAAGTACCCGACTTTTCGCACCACGAGAGAATTGCTAATCGCTGGTTGCTTTAACGGCTCCTCCACGACGACTTCAACTGGTTCACTAGTTCTTGTGTAGATAAACCTCGGCATATTTACAGCTTTCGCTGGATGCATACCATACACGAATACGTTCTCGTAAACCCTCAAATGCAACTGTGGCCTGAGATCCCCTCCAACGCATCCAATTATGTACTTCTCCTCACCTAGGTCAACTCCCAGAATAGACAGCGTGTGCAAAGGTCGTTTTCTCGGTGCTGGACTATTAGGCAAGTTCTCTGTCTTTGCAAAACCTACTCCCCTGTTCTGAACTGGGAATCCTTGTACCACTAAGCCGGAGCCGAATGGGTAGAATAGACTTTGTATAAAGCCTACAATGGAGTTTCCGTCTGATACTATGAAGAATGTTGTTTCACCTTCTGCAAGGTTACCACGAGGAGGAGTATTCTCAAGTTGCTTCGTAATAGAACTGTAGCTGACGTAGTCTTGTGGGTCTATTATCATGTAATCCGGGTCTCCCAGATTCAAATCCCTGAATAAATATACATTTACTGTAGGCTCTTTCCACTTGAGTATTCTAACTGGTGAGTCAAACGGATCTTTAAATAACTCTAACTCGTAGAGCGCGCTAATGAGCTGTAGAGTGGATAAGCCCTGAGTGTTGGGTGGTAACTCGTAGAGTGTTTTGTTATCCACTTCGTACTTTAATGGAGTTACCTCGTAGCTTTCGTGTTCCATCAAGTCGTCTAGCCCTATGTTGACGCCTTGTTCCGTGAGTTCAGTAACAACATTTTCAGCTGATTCTCCATAGTAGAATTCATCGCATCCACGTGTAGCAATCAACCTTAAGGTTTGAGCCATATCGATATTTCTGTAGAGAACTCCTAGCTTTAACCCTTTGAAGTACTTAGACCACCTATAACTGGAGAGCTCTTCTTCCATTTGCTGGGAGGATCTACTTAAGGACCATCCTACCAGGAACCCTTGGTATGCAAGCTTGATAGCTGGCTCTAGGAGAATCTCCAGAGGTTTAGATGCGTACTTTTCGTAGATTTCACCCCAAAGCTTAACAAGACCGGGTACTGTTACTGTCAAAGGTCCTCGCGAGGGCTTATACCTAAGATACTCTTCGGCATTAAACCCGCTCGGCGAGCGTCCTGATGACGCATATGCAACTACTTCATCCCCGATGAATCCGATGAGAAATGCATCTCCTCCAGGTCCACCCATATGTGGTTGAACAACGGACAGAACAGCGCTCACCGCTATAGCTGCATCAAACGCGTTTCCACCGTTCTTAAGTACATTTACTCCTACCAGTGTTGCTAGCGGGTGATCAGATACTACACCTTTCTCCCCGACAGCGAGCTTAACGACCATGCTACGTTCCACCGGTTTTCTGCTCTGGATAGTATACTACGTTTTCCTTTCTCAGCCTGGTTATTTCCTCATCTGTATAACCTAGTTCTCTTAGTACTTCAACCGTGTGTTCACCGAGCATTGGCGGATGCCTGTTACTCATAAACCTTGTACTGTTCACTAATCCGGGTTCTCTAAGCTGTGGAACCCGTTTTAGCTTGGGGTGATCGAGCTCTACAACTACCGACTCGGAGACTACGTAGGGATCGTTAAACACCTCATCTACTTCATAGACCGGGGCAGCCGGAACACCATACTTCTCAAGCAACCGAATCCAGTACTCGCGTGTATTCTTTCTGAAGACTTCTTCTAGTATCGGAATTAGCTTATCCCTGTTTACAACTCTATCAGCATTAGTTACAAACAACGGGTTTTCAGCAAGTTCCTTGAGATTTAGAGCCTCACACAGTGATTTCCACAGCCTATCGTTAGCTGCTGCAACTACGAACCACTTTCCATTGGAGTCTCTGAAAGCCTGGTACGGTACCATTGATGGATGAGCATGGCCCATTCTCGCTGGTTTTTTACCGGTAGCTAGGTATATCATCGGGATATAGCACATGGAAAATATTGCTACATCGTACATGGGAACCTCTATTTTGACGGGTTTTGTACCTGAATTGAGAGCAGAGAGAGCATATATTACAGCAAGCATGCCGGTCATAACATCGAACAACGCAAAACTGACTCTTACGGGGGGTTGATTTTCCTCCCCTGTGCTCAGCATTAAGCCGGACATTGCCTGTATTACCAGGTCGTACGCTGGCTTCTGCTCATAAATGCTTCCTTGCCTGAACCCCTTGATACTCACGTAGATAATTTCCTTGTTGATTTTTGATATTGTTTCGTAATCCACACCCAGCTTCTCGGGTACACCAGGTCTAAAGTTCTCGAAGAACATGTGCGATCTGCTGGCAAGCCTGTAGACTATTTCCCTTCCACGTTCATCCTTCAGGTTTACGGCTATACTCCTCTTACCTCTGTTTATCGAGAGATAGTAAGCGCTCTCTCCGTTGACGAAGGGAGCCCAGCTTCTCGTTTCATCACCATGTATTGGTTCAACCTTGATCACATCTGCGCCAAGATCGGCCAGTATCATTGTAGCGAAAGGTCCAGCCAACGTGTGGCTTAGGTCAAGCACTCTTATTCCGTTCAAGAGCAATCCTTACACCTTGGATACATAACTGCGAAACCGCATTATTAAGTTAAAGAAAGCTCGTTGAAAGCACCAAGAAACACGTAATACCGTCTCCCCTCCTTAAAAGCTGTAATACTTGGCATTTAGTAAGTGAACGGTGCATGGATATGTCCATAGCCACTGGAACTGGTGTACTTGGGAGATTTCTGTCGATCTTTAGAGCTAAAGACCCCTTGAAGCGTGAAATAGTGTACTCTATTAATACAATTGATAAAATCCTTAGATCTCTCGAAGTTACAAAGAAAAGCCTGGAGGCAGTTGCCGAGGAGCACAAAAAGAGGATCAAAGCTTCCGATGGAGACAAGGAGTTCACAAAAATTCTCGAAGAAGAAACTAGAAACATACATGGTTACCTGAACTTGATGACAAAATCCATATACGATCTAATGAGGGTTAAGTACAGACTGGAAACACTGTTTTATGTCGAGGAACCGCTTAAAGTCTTACCCGAGGTATTAGAAGAGCTTAGAAGCGTTGAACCAATAATCGAAAAGATTAATCCACAGCTACTAAGCCAGATTAGAACTCTCGAACAAAAGGTTGCTGGGCTCCTTGCCATGTCCTCCATGAACACACCCACATTGTACAGTGCTCTTCCATCAACCTCAGCACATGATCAACAGGTTCAAAAACAACACCAAGTCTCCCCTGTACCCGAGAAATCCGCTCAGATGAACAATAAAACAACAGTACAACTCATCCAGGAATATGAGTCTCTGCAACCCCCGAGTAAACCCCTCAGTAAACAAAGCATAATGCAGAGCGCACCTACTGCACCGATCATCAAGCAGGAGGTGAACGTGCCTCTGAACGTCGTAGAACAGTGGATTCTACTAGAACTTAAGCAGACGGCAGGAATACTAGACCTCTCTGCCTTTGAAAAAAAGTACGGTGTTCCTCGAGCACTGGTGCTGGAAGCCCTTAGGTCTCTTGAGTCGAAGAACGTTGTAAAGGTTAGGAGAAAGTAGGCTTAAAACACGCCGACTGGTGAGCTACTATTGCGAAGCATGTACTACTTAGCTGACATGGGCATTGAATACGCTAGAAGAGCCATAGCGGCTGATAAGTCTGGAGACTACGAGACTGCAATAAAGTATTACAAAACAGCGATAGATTTTTTCACAAAGTACTTAACACTGTACCCTGATACTCCGCTGGCTGACTTCTATAAGGAACTCATAGCAAAGTACAAGAACAGAGTATCCACGATAGAGAAATACCTTGAGCGATCAGCAAAAACTCCTCCCGGACAAACGAGTGAGCCTGATGCTTCATCCTTCGAAGTTCTTCTCCCAGAGAACAGGTCTAGAAAAACCTTCGACGACCTAGTAGACCTGGAGG
>JAWAXJ010000057.1:0-6198 GCA_038896955.1 Desulfurococcaceae archaeon | reverse complement strand
CTATTGGACATTGGCTCTAGACAAAACCTCTTTGAAGTTGCTAGAAATCTGTTCAAGGTGCTAAGAAACCTTGATGATCTTCACTGCGACTTGGCAATTATAGAGGGATTTGAAGAAAAAGGATTAGGGTTAACCGTAATGAATAGACTTAGAAAAGCGTCTACAGAGATCATCAAAGTGTAGTTACTGCCTACCTTAAAATCTGGACCTTGATGTTAAACCCGGGCAGATTCTTAACAAGTACCTCTTCTACGATCTCCTGAACGCGTTTATTCAAACCTCCTCCATACAGTCTAAGTACAGCTTCACTGAAACCAGGGTACAAGTGTAAACTCGCTACGATGAGGTCATTGTACATTATTCTTATACTGTACGAGTGTCTCTCCGCCCAAAGACCACGCGATCTGAGGTCCTCTACGAGTTTATTTAGTCTTTTCACGTCAATACCTTTTGGAAGCATCTCTATCACTCTGCGATATAGCTCAACGAGTGTCAACCCTGCGCGGGCACATCACACGGTCAGTCCTTGTAGAGCACTATCATCCACTCCGATATACTCTAAACTGAAAGTAGTACTTTAAAGCTATATTCAAGTAGTAAAGTATATTACGCATGTGTCTTTCGCTTCCTGCTGGTGATGTGTAGTGAGCAGAAGAATAGTCGTAGCATTAACCGGTGCAAGCGGGATCGCTTATGGTATTAAACTTCTCGAGCACAGGGCTTTGCTTAGGAGAGCATACGGTGAAGTCTACGTAGTTTACAGCGAAAACGCTGCAAGGGTTGCCAGATTCGAGGAAAACATGGATCTCAAGGACTACTTGTCTAGACTCGACGTTGACGCTGTGTACTTTAGCCAGGACATAGATGCTCCTCTTGCTAGCTCTAGTAGGCTGGTTAACACGGACATGGTTATAATTCCAGCCTCTCTGAACACTATAGCCAAAGTAGCTAATGGTATTCAGGACAACCTGATTACTAGAGTAGCATGCAACGTGTTGAGATTGAAAGGCAAACTCGTAGTCGTATTAAGGGAAACTCCTCTCTCCATCATAGACCTCAGTAACCTCTACAGAATTGCACAAGCAGGTGCAGTGGTTTTACCAGCATCTCCTGCGCTGTATCCTAAACCCAGAACAGTAGATGAAGTAGTAGACTTCATTGTCGGCAAGGTACTTGATGTTCTAGGCGTTGATCACAATCTATACAGACGATGGGATCGCACCTAGCTTCAACAATCTCGAAATAAAGAAGTTATAAATAGGAGTGTTTTCAAGTTAATACTCTGGGGTTGTATAAGCATAGGTGCTCAAATAAATGGAGAACACTCGTTCTGGGATTGCCAGACACGATCCTTCTAGGAAGACCTCCAGCAACCCAGGGGGTACGCACCAGAGACCCTATGTCGAAAAACCAGCTACTATGACAGCACGCGAGAAGCACGCAGTGCCACAACCGCTGGGTGAAAGATGCCACTCGCTTTGCCCTTTATTCGTATGCACTAGAAACGCTATGTTCGTAGTCAATAAGCCAATTAAAGGTAGGATCATCCGAGTAGCCCAGTGTAGGCTCACTGGTGGAGACTGCATAAGTGGTGAGTGTCAGTATGCTTCATGTAGAATCAACTCACTACTACCTGATGGTAGGTGCACTAAAGCTCTTGAGAAGAAAGTTAGTAGGATATCAGATGAGGACCTGTTTAAGCAAATGAGAAGCTTCGAGGAGTACGATATAAGCGACTTCACTAAACACAGGTCATTACACTAGAGCAACGTATTAGGGTTTCCACCAGTCTAGGACAACATACCTTATGTTCCCATAGTCATAGTATATCGCAATGACAAGCTTTTTACGAACAGAGTGAAGCAATCGCCCTGCTCTTACAAGCTCTATAGGGTCTATTTTTTCACCATCGTAGTAGACTAGAACCCCGAATGGAGCGTGATCCACGCCAGGACCATACCTATACACCAGGTAGTCGCATCCAAACTTTAACCCACGTCTAATCACAAACCCTCTTTTCCTCAAGTCAACGTAAACCCCATAGAGTGCATCGAATTTTTCAATCTGTTCTTTAGCTATCTTGAACAACTCGCCTGGTTTAAGCTCACTGTACCCCTTTACCACTTTTATAAGGTTTTTCTCGAGGAGATACAGTGCTTCAATTAGCGAGAGCTCGAGTGGAGCTTTTAAGCTTTTTTCTCTGGGTTTACTAATTCCTAGAAAAGTCCCGTAGTATCCGCTCCAGTAGAGACTATTAGCACAATCGTAGTCGAATACTACAGCACGATTGTGTAAAAGATAGGCTGTGCAGGATTTCCCCGGGCCTTCTAGATCGCCAGTCTTACCAGTGCTAGATACCGTACTTCTTCACCAGCCGTCTTGATCAGGTCGCTGGAGTCTTCTATGTGCTCAATAATGTCTTTCAGAATCAGAAGTGCTGTTATATAACCAGAGTACCTATTGTATATATCTATTAGCTCTTTTCTAAACATCACGTCTATTTCTTCTTCTAGCTTGAAGACCGAATTAAGCTCTTCGAGTGAAGATTTAGGTGAAACAGTCAATTTGGTAGCGGAATTTTCTAAGTGTTGCACCTGCTTCTTCTCTAGTTCAAGCAGTTTCTTGAGAATCTCGATAGTTTCATCGCTAAGTATGATCTTGTTCTCTTTTGCTAGAAGCACTCTGTATGCTGCTCCATCTAGTTGCTGTATTGCTCTGTCGATCGTTTTTACGATGTTAACGTAGTTCACTGAGTACATTATTATCTCGGAGCTTCTTACGAGATACTCGAGTAGCAGAACCTTGAGTTCTTCACCTCTGTTCTTTGTACTTCTAACTCTCTCGTATAGCTTGTAAAGATCCGCGTCGTGGAGCGTTCCATAAATGGTAAGCATTTCTTTCAGAGCTTCTATTTCGTCTCTTAGAATTCTACACATGTTTACTATTTGCTCCAAAGTTGTTAATTCTACTAGTGAGCTCTTTCTTTCTTCAATCATTGCTTATCACGTCGTAAGACCATTTTATAAGAATAGGCTAAGAGGTATTTTAAAGGTGTATACAGCGGAGCGGAGTAACCGTGAAGATAGCAGTTGTAGATGCACTTGCACGAGCAATGGGAAAACGTTATTCGACGTTTGATGTTGTAGGTGCAGGTCCACGCCATATTGCTGGTATTGCCGAAAAACACGGTGATGTATTCTTCTTCCCCTATGAAAAAGCCGTTGAAAAACTGAGCATTGTTAGAAAGTTCGATGTCGTCATGGTATCGGCTATGAGCTCTGATTACATAGCAGTTAAGCGTTTTGTATCATCACTAAGAAGATTCTCGTTTAAAGGAACAGTAGTTGTAGGAGGACCGGTAAGCTTCGAGTATGCAAAGCTTCTGCAACAAGTAGACATAGACTACGTTGTTATAGGTGAAGGAGAAATTCCCACGGATAAGCTACTTGAAGAACTCGCTAAAAACAGCTTAAACATCTCCCATGTGCCTTCGATTGCTTACAGAGTTAATGGTCATGTCAAAGTGACCTCGAGCCATATTCATACCCCTAAGGATATTCTAGCTAAGATAAAGCCGTGGACAGCGGTTGATAGGGCATTCGAGCATCCTCAGGTTTACAGATTCTACGTTGAGGTTGTTCGTGGATGCAGCAACTTCTGTAGGCCTATGCTGAAGGTGAATGGGTTAAACTGTATTGAATGCTATAGGTGTAGAAGCCCTAACCTAACAGACCGTTTAAACTGTCCAGCAGGTATTCCACCAGGTTGCGGTTTTTGCAGTGTTCCCTACATGTTCGGCTATCCCAGGAGCAGACCCATTACATCAATTGTAAGAGAAGTAGAAGAGCTCGTAGCACACGGAGCTAGGAGAATAGTACTGAGTGGACCTGACTTCTTAGACTACATGAGAGAAGAGCTTGTCGAATCCGGTATCCTAACTGATCCCTGTACTCCACCCCCCAATTTAAACTCTATTGAGGAATTACTGAATGAGCTGAACTCCATAGAGATGATCAAAAATGGGAAAGCTGTTGTAATGATCGAGAACATAAAAGCATGCCTAGTAAACGAGGAGGTTGGTAGGATTCTGGGAAGATACCTCAGGGGAACAACGGTTCACATAGGGCTAGAAACAGGGTGTGACTGGTATAACGATAGAGTTCTGGGTAAACCGATCAGCGTAGATCACGTTGTCAAAGCCTGTAAAATACTTAGTGAAAATGGATTAAGACCGTATGTTTACCTAATGCACAGTCTTCCACTAGCAACCAGCAACGTGTATGAGGAAACTGTTAAATCACTTGAAAAACTGCAAGTTGCCGGGGTAGAGAAAATAACTTTCTACAAGTTTATAAACTTACCTGCAACAGCGTTTGAAAGGATAAAACCTACGCGCGATAACCAGGAGCTGATATTCAGGATCAAGAAGCTTATAGACAACTACAATGCTTCGACGAAGAAAAAGCTCATCGGAAAGCACATTGAGGTCTACTTTTTAGAAAGCGGTGGAAAACTCTATGGTTATCCAGTTAAACACGGACCAGTAGTGTTCGTTAAGACCAAGGCGGAAAAAGCAGGTCTAAGTGGGTGTAGAGGTCTAGTAAAAGTAGTAGATGTTAAACCTAGGTACATTATTGGCGTTCTCTACGAGATCTTAGAGTGTTGACTATGACCTCGATGTTTTCAGCCACGTTTCTTGCTTCTTTTGCTTTCTCTAAATAACCGTTCTTCTCGAGAACACCAGCCACATTTTTCAGTATCATTACTACGTATGGAACGCTTACCAACACGGCTGTTCTATAGTAAGCACTGATGTACTTGAACAAGGCATCCTCGTTCTTATAAGCATCGAGACTTTGCTTGGTGTCTTCAAGAATAGGTTTAATCTGTATAGATATACTTTTAGCCTGCTCTACAAATCTCAAAGCCACGTTCACGTCTTCTAGTGAAACAGCTAGTTTACCATCCCTTATGAGGTTTTCGCACTCATCTACGAACTTCTTTATAGCATGCAGTGCGTCGTAAATACTCATTGAGATAACACCTTTCTTATGGTAGCAATGCTGTTATCGGCGACTCCTTGCTTCTCCAGTTCTTCGGGGTATACTACTACAACGTTTACATCAGGCGAGTCGATTACTTCGGCTATAAGCTTGGTTTTCTTTTTACCCGCGACAACTATTTCTACGTAGTCCCCGTTCTTTATTCCCAACTCATGTGCTATAACTGATGGAATTTTCGCTACTGGTTTAACTAGGGTCTTATCAAACTTTATTCTAATTCTTTTTTCCGATAGAGTTTTTTGCTCTTTCTTCAAAACCTCAGATGCAGGTGGAATTATAGCTAGAAGCTTAGAGATGTCAACCCCGGTTTTTTCTTCCGGTTTTTCTAGGTCCAAGCTTTGTACACCACGCATTAATTCTGTTTCTATACTTATATCCAAGGGTCTTCTCGGAGTTTACTCAAGTAGTGTTTTTATGCCTAGTTTGTCAATTAAATATTCAATTATCTTCCCTATTGGGACTCTGACCTGTTCTGTGGTATCTCGGTCTCTTACAGTTACTGTTTCGTCTTCTAGTGTTTGGTAATCGACGGTTATTGCATAGGGAACACCGATCTCATCAATTCTTGCATATCTACGTCCAATGCTACCTTCTTCATCGTAGAGGGCTCTAAACCCTTTTTCTACGAGGTTCTTGTATATTTGTCTCGAGATTTCGATCATTTTCTGATGTTCCGGCTTTCTGCCGGTTACTAGTGGAAAAACTGCTACATGGTATGGAGCAATACTCGGTGGAAGCCTTAGAGTAATTTTTCCGTTTCTCTCTGTGAACGCGTGTTCAAGCACTATGTATAATACTCTCTCTACACCGAATGAAGGTTCAACAACATGAGGAACGATCTTTTTACCATACACCTTTACCTCCTCTTTCTTCACAAAGAAACAATCCGAGGACAGTTTGTATTCCTCCACCTCTACGTAACCCTTTGATTCAAGTTCTTTATACAGCTCCTCCGGTGTTCTACTTGTAAGGCCCTTCATGATGATCGGCAAAACCTCTCTTCCGAAGAGTTTTTCAATAGCATGTAGATTGGGGTACGCTTTTTGAACTGTTATTGTCACCGGTGTTTCGTATCTTTTGAAGTAGGAGAAATCAGCTTTACTGTACTCAGCGTGCTTGTCCAGGTCATAGGACG
>JAWAXJ010000056.1:0-6262 GCA_038896955.1 Desulfurococcaceae archaeon | reverse complement strand
AAAACATTCCCCCTATAGAAGTCTCAAGAAAGCTCAACATATCGCCATCCCTTGTCACAAGATACGTGAAAGGAGATCGGGGAGCATGCTTAGAGCTATCTGAATACAGCGATGTGGAGGAAATGATTGAGAAGTTAGCCAACGACTTATTGATGAGCGATATGACTAAGTACAATGTCCAAAGGGAGGTCAGTAGAATAACAATGTACGTACTATCCCGTAAGTACGTGTGCAGCCTACATAAAGTACTAGAGAGGGATGTAGATCTCCTACAATGCAATGTTTGTGCACTAATCTTTAGGTAACCCCATTATTCCTCCCTGAAATAATGAAGTTGAATTTTAAGCAGCTTCATCTAATGCTTAGTTATAGAAGCTTAGATCGCTTAATGCACTGGGGGTTTCACTGCATTTACTGCCTCCATTGACGTAGTATAAGGTATTTACAGCAATCAAGGATCTGTTAAATTAATAGGCAAGCAATCCCATAGCCTCAGTTCAATGCATTATAGTGGAAAGCTTTAAGATCCTTAGAGAGCTTGTAAGTAAATGAAGTTGGGTGAGTACCAGGTCGTCGTAAACTTATTAGCCCCCTCCTAGCTAGAAAAGAGAAAGCAGACAATAGTGTTTGAGCGTAGGTGTTATTCTTGAGAAAGAAGCTTGTACTATTTCTACTATTATTGTCCATAGTTCTGCTCATGGGTTTACTCTTCAATCCTCGTGTATACGCTTACAACCTGGAGTGGTTCCTACTTCGGCTGGTAGAAGTACGTAGAGAAGTAATAGAACTACACTGCGCAGGATTTATTCTTACCGAGCGGTTTACAGAAAATTTCAGAGTAAGCGGTTACAATGCTCTCTGTAAAGATGCGCTTGGTAGAAGCGTGTACGAGCATATTCGCGTAAATATTGTTGCAAGATCGATGGGGACTATGGTCTACAGAACTATTGCATTCTTCTACGTAAACATAAGTAGTGAAGGATACATTGAAGTAGTTGTTGAGAAGCCTCTGAGCGAGAATCAACTACTAATTCTACTTGAGAACAAGTATACACGGATAGCAGTGAACGTATCTACAGTAACTAGAGTGAGACTGTATATTCAACCAGGAGAGCACTACTGCAGAATCACGTTTATACTGCACGCAGTTAAACCTGGGAGAGAAAACTTTAGAGTAGGGTTCTACCTTGGAACAGTTACATAGCTTCATCTCCTACACTCATGATCTGACTATAAAATTTATATAAATATATAATACATTAAGTATAAGATACATGATGCACCTAGGCGAGTAGAAGTGGTAGAAAGCATGGTAAACAGAAGAATTCTACTACTATCAGTAGGGCTAGTAGCATTGCTAGCAGTAGTGAACGCCACAGTATTCACCTACAGATGGTTAACCGGTACAGTATACGTGTATGGACCAGAGACAGCCGCAGTACACGGATGTGTTGGATTCTACAGCACAGCTGATCAAAGAGGACTTGAAGGTTACTTACCAGAAGTTGGAACAAACTATAATGCATCAGTCCTGGGAACAAGTGCAACGATCGAGGTAACCCCCGGTGACATTGTCTGCCTTATACCCAGCACAGGAAATAACAAACTATACGAGTCTATATCAGCACTATTCAACGTAACCGTTGGCTCCTGGTACATACAGGACTTCTACGGCTTCGGATACTACGCAGAATCAGAGACAGCACCGGCCGTGTACGTGTACTTGAGAGTAGAGAGCACAAATATGAGTTTAGTAGCAACAAACGCTACTCTAATCGTATTCAGGAACACTACCACAGGTTGGGAGTTCGTAGCATCTCTCGACCTCCTTAATGCAGGAGAAATGACATCAGCGATAAGTCTACCTGTTAACAGTAGCCTAAGACTAGACTTGTACATCGACGCATCTGCTACAGGAACAGGAGCCTTCAAGGTTGGATTCTACGTAACACCAGAAGCTGGTGAAACACCAACACCACCATAGAAGAGTGGTGGAAAAACCCATGTTTAAGCCCAAGAGTTTTTTTCCATAAAATTCTCTCTTCCTCACCGCCGTAAGCGTAGACTCCTCGGTGTTCTCCCATATCTTCCACTTGTCTTTATCTTGATTGTATCACTTGGTAAACCACTTGTTCTTCCTCTTGGTTTACTCATTTCTCCTGTGGATAACTCGTTTATTCGTAGATTTGATCTGGGGTTGATTACACCGGTTAATGGTAATAACGTTGAACCCGGTAGTCTTGTTCTGGCTTGTCTTCCGGGTTGGTGGAATACTGCGTGTATTCTAGGTAGATACGTTGCCAACAACAATGGACTAGGTTACCTGGAATCCATCTTCAACGGTGTCAATGGAGATAACCAGCGAAGAGTCTACTTGGTTGGCAACGAAGTGAACGGTGCTAGTGGCTTCAGGTTGTTCAAGGTAGTACTTGTTGTACCCAGGGAGATGTGGATACCTCTTGTTGCACTCGTAGCGTTTATCCCGTTAGCCAAGATCACGCGTTCACTGAGAAAAAAGAGAGCTCTAGGCGAGCACAGCACCTTCTTACCTGCTTTGTCTATTGTACTACTCGTTAACACCATGATTACTGGTGGAATGTACGTTGAGCAGTCCACTCCGCAGTACACTATTCCAGGAGTTGAAGCAGTACCAGAGTTCTACCTTGAGAACAGTACTGTGGTTATAAGGCTGAGAATAGGTAACTACTACACTCTGCTGAACGCTACGTGCACTGCTACAGTAGGAGTTGAAAACAGTGTAAACAGCAATAATAGACGCTCCTTCATAATTCCACTTGAGATCATAGATGGAGAGCTAATTGTTCTCCGTGTTCCATGGGAGCTGTACGAGGCAGCGTACTACAGTAGGTTTATTCCAAGTGACCTCCCGCTGATACCATCCTACCTGGTGTTAGAGGAGGTTATTCCATTCAGGTGCAAGTTGTACCTGGACAAGGGTGAAATGATGCACGTGTTCACGATCAGGTTCAAGTGGAGTGATCTCGTGCTCCACTACGTGGAAGGCTCAGTAGTTGTTGTCAACGAAAACCCCATTGACTTGAACGCAACAATAGTTATCGTAGACCTAGACAGAGAAGCCATAGCTTACTTCGATAAGTTTACACTAAATAGGCTGGGTAGTTACATGGTGAACCTAGGAGAGATAGGTGTAAGAAGAGCAAGAGTTCATGTACTATACGAGTTTCTTGGTTTAACTAGGAGTGTGAGTACTTATGTCGAACAATAGCATTAGTGTGGTAAACAACGAGCTTTACATCAAGGTTAAACGTGAAATACAAGACTACTGGTTTATTAGACCCGGTAAACTAGGTTTAGCTTTCCTAGCGTTTTCAGCAACCGCGAGTTTATCAGTCTCAGTCTTCGTGATTGTTGCCCTGTTCAGCCGGCTCGTAGTCTACAAAAGCGAGATCCTGGCTGGTTTCATATCATTGTTAGACTACGAACTCTACTTGAATGGTCAACGCATATCGTACCCTCACCTCGAAAGCATTGTAACCATCTCCAAGCTTCTCCTCTTCTTCACGTTAATTGTGTTCTCCACGAGTTTGCTTGCTTTACGTGGTTTGCTTATAAAGTGGAGAAGCTGGGTTGCTCTTGTTCCACTATCAACGGGTGCAAGTGCACTCATCGTAGCTCTCCTCTTCTCACTGCTTAGAGTTCTAGTCTACGATGTTGAGCCATCACTCTGGTATACTGTGAGAACTGCAACGGGTGGTTTATACCTTTACCCACCGAGACCTATCTACACGTGGATTGTTCGACAACTCGCGTGGAGACCACTAATTCTATTCCTTGTTTACACGATTCTACTTGCACTATCCGCTGGTACATTGTTCTACGTACTGATCCTACCAAAGCCCCTAGTTACGAAAGCTAGAAAACGAAGAAAACCAGGAGCAAGGGTGAACGAGGCATCAAGAGGTGAACCAAGGTGACGGTGAGTAGATACTTCAGGTGGTTTTACGCTGTAGCTTTAGCCTCAGCCTTATTGATCGCCTACATAGCTACAGCAACTATCTTTGTGTACAGAGGCATGGATTCGTACGTGAACGTTGAGAAACCCGTTGTTTGGTTCGAGGACCCCTTGTACCCCAACGTGTACGTTGCACTCTACGACTACAAGACCAGGGCTAACGTAGAGGTTTACGCGAACAACGTAGGCAGCAGGTTACTGAATAGAACCGGTTACTGGTTCGACCTGAGAAACGAATCCGTTGTCTACGAGTACTTTGAACCATGGGGATCCGGGTGCTCTTACGAGGTTACTCCCGATGGTACTAGCATAAGAGTAGTGGGTAACCCTGGTGGTGGATTATACGGTGGTTGTACCTTGAGGTACAAGTACCGTGTAGAAGTTGTAAATCTTACTGCAACCTTCACTATGAAAACCGATGATACCTCTCCGGATGATGGTATCAGAGGGGCTGTGCTCGTGAACAGTACAACGGGGTACTACTACATGGCTGGGTTAAAGAACAATAAAACTGGCTGGTTCTTTGGTGTTTACAAGTACACTGGAACCACTATCAAGGAGCCTGGCGGACCCGTTTTACCCGCTCTCTGGGACGTACTTATCATGGATCAAGTTCCAGGTGTGTGGTTCACGATCACGGTCTCCTACACAGTATATCCGAATGGAACAGTAGCAGTATCAGCACGGCTTTACAACGCAACCGGTGGTGGATACCTGGTTTCATCGTTCACGGTGATGGACCCCAATCCTATTCCCGGATTAGACACCTTCGGAGTCGCTGTTTACCAGATCAGGGGGCGATCTTCAGCTGTTTTCCAAATGGTTGGCTTCACTAAGGACACCTACGTGGTTGTTTTAAGAGGATTAACCTACTGTTGCGATGTCTACGTCTACGACTCCGCCGGTTCCCTAGTAGGCTATGGTCACGTAAATGAAGCCGGTTCAGTAGAAATCCAACTCGAGAACGCCGTGCTGGTGAACGCTACTGTACGCGTAGTCTGCGGAGACTTAGCCTACGAGATACCGCTGGAAACACTACTGGGAGGTGACGTGGTTGAAATCTACTTCTACTTCGTGGGACCAGTGCTAAGCATATACACTAACACCACTAGTTCCTTCACGGGTTGGCTACGTTTAATTCAAGTATCCTGTGATGGAAGAATCTACTACGTAAACTTAGGATTGGTTAATCGTACACACGCGTCATTGGTAAACATCACGGTGGTACAGGTCAATGACTACATTGCAGTACTTCAGCCCGAGACAGAGCTGATGCACTTTACACCAGAGCTCTACACGTGGACTGGGAACGTAACTTTAATTACCGAAATGTACTTCAATACAACCTGCTACCTAAAGTTAATCTACTACTACAACTTTACAAGTGGAATTGTAGGAGCACTCCACTTCAACATGGCAATTAAAGCCCGCTAGCATCGTATAACCGGTACATAGTTACACAGCTCACAAGCAATAGACTGATGTAAGCTACTTGAGAAGAACTAAAAAACGGCTCACCGAACTTCAAGAATGGGCTTACTGAACGTTTGTTTTAACCTGGCTTGAAGATTTCTGTGCATATACGGCATGTAGCTAGGTTTACTGATTTATCTACTAGGTAGTGTATTGAGCAAGCATATTTTCTCGATAAAACGTGGAGAACAAGCTTTACGATCTCCTTGTAGGCTTCGTAGCCGCAGAGCTTCTCGGATACTACTCTACTAGCTATTCTACTTACTCTCTCAGCTACATCTGGTATACGTGTGAAATTGCATAGTCCTCTCTCTTTCTTCAAGTACCTTGTTACATGTGAGAGTGATACTTCGAGGCTTAGCACATAGCTGCTAGTGGATTTAGGTAAATTTCTTTATGCATTAATTTCGCTTAGATGTAAAGCCTTAAGTTGTTAAGGCTTTCTCAATGACTAATGCTATGTAGCCAGCTGCTATGGGTAAGGCGAATACGCTTGCCACATATATGGCTGTGAGTCTACCGCCCATAACTGCCGCTTGATAAGGCATTCTACCAATTGATATCAAACCCCATGAAGCAGTCATGGAGACTACAGCAGGTGCTCCAGCCCCCATCTTAATGAATGAAGCAAATAAAGGTAGGGCTGCGTAAGGTGCTCCTGGAAATAGTGCTCCAATCAATGTGCCTAAAGCCACTCCTCTCCAACCTGACGCTGAACCTAAGTATTCAGAGATGACTTCTTTTGGAACAGCCTTTTGAATTAAGCCTGCTAAGATCATGGATAATATTATTGGT